>NC_012785.1:1800000-2100000 GCF_000023325.1 Kosmotoga olearia TBF 19.5.1 | reverse complement strand
AGGGAACAGCACCCCATATAAGGCTTGCGTCAACATCATCACTGAGCGTTGATTTTCTTAGCCTTCCATCCTTTACGAGCTTTCTTTCAATGAAGTTCACGATTTCTACCCATCCTGTTTCCTTATGAAGAATCCTTTCAGCTGCCTTTAAGCCAGCTGCTATCGAAAGGAGAGTGGAGGTATGAATTCCATCGGGATTTTCTTCCCAGACATCATAGCAGGGAATCTTCCAAACCTTTTCGAGATACCGTACGACTAACTCTATCAATTCTAGATTTTCTTTAATGAATTCACTTGGCGCGTATTTTCCAAGCGCCCAGAGAAATGTGCCATATCCATCGCTTTGTCCATTGGGCCAATCGTCCTGGGTCAAGGTTCCGTTGAGGTTGTAGCGAGTTGGTAGTAAGTCCTTGTGGGTAATTAGTTCGCCTGGGGTAGTGAGGAGCTTTTCAATTCTCGGCTTTTGGTCTGCGATTACCTGAAATCCCCATCGAAAAAATTTTTCCGCCGACTCTACTTTCCCCGCTCTAGCCATTGTGGCAGCAACGAAAGACCCATCACGGAACCAGCAATATCCATATTGGGAAAAATTGGGTGATGCGATGTAAGCTCCTTGTGGAGACTGATGCTTCTCAATAATCTTGATTGATCTGCTAAGCTTATTCATTATCTCAACCCTGCACTTCTTCAATATCCAGCCATTTTATACTTAAGATCTTCTTGTTTTTTGAATCCTCTCTTTCAGGTATTCCAAACCACTTTACTTCATAAAATTCATGCAAAAACTTCAGAATCTTGTTCCTTACTTTGAGAATGTCATCAGTTATGCACAAAACAGCGTTAACGTTGAAATCCCAATGCGGTTCCAGTATATTTTTAGATTCAGGAAGGCTCAAAGGTATTATTGCATTTTCTTTTACAAAGGCAGGTATGCGATTAGCAGAAACATCAATATCGATTGTGGTATTCCCTTCGTACCACCTGCCTGTCCAGAAATCTACCCATCTGCCTTTTGGTAAAAAAACCTTCATGTTTTTAACCCCTGCTTCGAGCACAGGGATTACAAGAAATGCCTGCCCAAACATGAAAGCAAGAGACTCTTCAGAAATTTCTAAATCCAGGAATTTAAATTGAATCGGTGTCGTCAAAGGAACTCCTTTAAGCACTGAATTCTTAGCTTCCATATAGATGTATGGAACAAGGCACATCCTGAGAGAAACAAGTTCTCTATACTCATTGAGTATTTCTAGAGCTCCCCAATATTCGGAAACATTCCAAGGAGATCTTTCAGCACTTGGTATAGGATCTCCAGGTGCCTCTGAGTGAAATTGAAAAATTGGCGTAAACGTAGCCAACTGTACCGCTCTTCTATAAAGTTCCGGTTCTGGGAGTTCTCCACTAAATCCTGCTATATCCCATCCCCAAAAAGGATTTCCTGACAGAGACACATTAAGTCCCGCAATTAGATTAGATTTCATCGCTTCAAAATCTGAATCTTCATCCCCTACCCAGAATAGAGTGAATTTCGGGGAATCTATATACCCGGAACGACTGAAAAGAACTCCATCCTCTCCCACTATCTCCTTTGCGGATTCGAAGTATTTCTCTGGATATATATTCCTGGCTTCTGCAGCGGACTTATTTGGATATACGTAGGTATTTCTCCCCCAAAGATGTTCACCGCCGTCAGTTTTAAATCCGTCTATTCCAAGCTCATTAACTAAGTATTCTCTCTTCTTTTTCCACCAGTCTCTGGCTTCCTTATTGAAGAAATCAACAACAAAGCTATTTTCAAACCATCTTCCCTCAGGAATTCTATATGGTTGATCATTCTTTGAAACGACATACCCATTATCGACAGCAAACTTGATATCATTCCTGTATTGCGCAATAGGATTAGGAATATCTTTAAGAACCGGTATTTGCCAGAGTACTAACTTAATTCCTTGCATATGTAATTTATCAATCATTCCCTTTGGATCTGGCCATGGGAATTTAAAAACAAAATCTTCAAAACTAAAGGAATCGCTACCTTTTTTCGGATTATATTTCGCTCCATTAAAAATATAAAATGTCTGTTCATCTGACCACGCTTCAATGACAATCACGCTTGTTGGCAGGTTGAACTTTTTCAACTTCTCGAGAGTTTGTTCTACCTTATTTTGAGAGTTCCACTCGTTTGCAGAAGCCCATGGACCAAACGCCCAAATTGGTGGCAGCTGAGGGGATGTTATTTTATAGATGTCGGAAATAATCTCAAGAGGCTTTGTATCAATCCATAACTTAGCGCTGAAATTGTCAGGACTTATTGGTGTCCCAAGAGTTTCTGTAACGACGTTTATTGCACCTTTATTCAAGAGAACCTTCGTTCTGAAACCGGTATTTAAGAACAAACCAAATCCCATGTTTGAGAAAACAAATGGAATAGGCGCGTATCCTCTTTTTTGCTGCACTTTATATTGGTCAAATACATGAATATAATACGGAGATCCAGCACTAAGACCCAATGAGTCATAATGTTCCCCAAGCCCATACAAGTTCTCGCCCTCTTTTCTTTCAAAAATAAGTTCAATGTCATAGATGTTTTCACCATCGGTTAGAAACCTTGACATTATGAGCCTGGGTATCTCGGTTTGATCATTCTCGCGGCTGATAAACAGGTTCCTTCCATCAAATCCAAGGCATGTATCTTCTACCCATTTTTTTACAGTGAACGAATACCATTCGGAGAAGATCATTGAATCGTTTCCCTGACCAAAAGCGATTCTGTACTTAATTTTCTCGAATGCTGCACATGATGGCATTAATCGTGCTTTCCACAAAGCCCATTTACCCTCATTGTACTGATATTGTGCCCTGATTCTATGAGTCATGCCATTTCGTACAACTTCAAGCCAAGCTCGCTGACCAGCTTCCATAGGCATGGTCTTGAAGTTTATAATTACATCTTCTCCATCAGTAGGGTCGTTGGGAATCCTTTGGGCAGTGTATGCTGCATTTATATATGGATCATCTATTCCAAATGGTAAGTGCTGGATCTTCCGCATGAAAACTTCAACTCCCTTTATTCGGATATCTTGTTCTTTAACAACACTACTAAGTCATTTAAAGCTTCTTCAGGACTCTTCATCCCGAATTTTGCTGCATCGATTTCTTTATTCACAACATCTGCGAGGGCACTCCAACCTTTAACGACAGGTGGTACGATAGCCCATTCAAGAGAATCAAAAATGGCTTTTTTGTTTCTCGGTGCGACATCACTCTTAAGGAACTCACTTATGAGATCAGGATCCTTGACTGCCGGCAATTCCCAGCCTTTTTCAATTCTTGTTTTTACGCTGTATTCATCAGTGGTAAGGAATTTCAACCATTTCCACACTGCTTCTTTGTGTGGAGTACTCGCAGAAGCAACAACTGCATTCGCGAAATAATGAGTCGCCTTTGTGGACATTCCGGGTTCAACTTCTATATCCCATTCAAATCGTGTCTCTTCTCTAAATTTGTTGAACATCCATATTCCCGTATGGACCATTGCGAGCTTTCCCATGACAAAAAGATCCTCTGAGCTCAGGCCGGCAGCTTCTTCTTCCGACGGCATGATTCCGTATTTTGGTTTGTCTATAAGCCATTTCAGTGCGTTTACTCCAGCGATGTTATTTACTGTGACCTCATTTTCGCTGTTGAATATTGCTCCTCCATTCTGAGCGATAACTTTGTAATATTCCCAGAATTGTATTGGCTGATAGACTCCCCATATTCCCTTTTCTTTGTCCGTTAATTTCACAGCAGCATTGAATTCATCAATCCAACTCCAATCAGGTGAAGGATACTCAACACCCTTTTTGTCGAAGAGTTCCTTGTTGTAGAAAAGAACCACTGTGGAAAAACTTTCAGGGAATCCGTACTGTCTACCTCGATAAGAAAAAGCGTTATAAGCCTTTTCGGAAAACACTTCGACTGCTTTGAACTGGTTGCTTTCGTTTAGTCCGTCCAGGGGCAATAAAAGTCCATCTGCTGCATATTCTACAAAATTCTCATAGTTGATCTCGAACGCATCAGGGGGGGTTCCTCCTGCAAACATCGTGGACAACTTCAAAAAATAGTCGCTCCATGGTACAAATATCAGATTCACCCGTATCCCTTGATTCTGAGCCTCGAAAGCCTTGGCGATTTCTCTCAAAGTTTCTTCATGATTTGGGACAGCTGAGAATGTCATGTAACTAATCTTTATTGCCCCAAGAGCTACAACCAATAATGACATTACAAGCGCCAAAAGAAGAACTTTTCTCATACCTCACACCTCCTGTTTGATTAACCCTTTAATCCTGTTGCTGAAATGCCCTCAATAAACCACTTCTGAGCAACGATATAAACAATCAAAATAGGAATAATGCTTACAACAGTACCGGCACTGACTAAATTCCATTGTGTTGTCCATCTTCCTTGCAAGCTCGCTAACCCAAGTGGGATTGTCATCATTTCTTGAGTAGTAGTCACAATCAGTGGCCAGAGATAATCATTCCAGGAATCCATAAATGCAAAAATAGTCAATGTCGCTAATGCCCCTTTATTAAGTGGAAGAATAATTTTCAAAAAAATCGTGATGCGATTTGCGCCATCCATCGCTGCTGATTCATCATAATCTTTTGGAGTGGATAAAATAGATTGTCGAAGCAGAAAAACTCCAAAAGCACTAAAAACCTTGGGAAGAATTAAACCTTGATATGTATTGATCCAACCAAAACTTCTAACTATAAGGTATAAGGGAATAGCTTTAACCTGAAAAGGAAACATCAACGTGGCTATATAGAACATAAACAGTAATTCTTTATATTTAAAGTCAAATCTCGCAAAAGCATAGGCTGCCATGGCCGCAACAACAACCTGAAGAAATACAGTTGAAAGGGTAACGAGAAAACTGTTAAACAGAAATCTCCCAAAGGGATATTTGTTAAAAATCGTTGTGTAGTTTGAAAAAGATACCTCATCTGGTAGAAATTCGGGAGGATATTTAAGCGTAGCATATCTGGTCTTTAGTGATGTAGATATTGTCCATACTAAAGGGAGTAATGTGGTTATCGCAAAAGCAAATAGCAAAACATACAGAACAATCTTTTTTGCTTTCATGAATAAAACACCCATTTCTTTTGATATCTGTTTTGTAGAAAAGATATGCCAAAGATTAACGCAAAAAGAAACCAGGACATCGCCGCAGCATATCCCATTTTTGAGTAACTGAAAGCATTTCTATAGATTCGCTCAACAATAACGGAAGTAGCCCCCGCAGGTCCTCCATTTGTCATTATCCATACCTGATCAAAAATCTGGAACGAATTGATAAGCGTGATCATCAAAGCAAAAAATAATGTTGGGGTAAGCAATGGTAAAGTGATTCTCCAGAACTGTTTCCAGGGTGTAGCTCCATCTATTACTGAGGCTTCGTATAAATGCTTTGGTATGTTGCTAAGACCCCCAAGAAGGATTACCATGATAAATCCAACATCTTTCCACACACTGGCAAAAACAATGGCGGTCATAGCCCATCCAGGATCAAAGAGCCATGCAGGGCCCTTAATACCAAACCATGAGAGAATTTGATTTATAAAACCGTACTTCGGATTTAGTAAGCCTTTCCAAATGAGTGATACTGCGACCCAGGAAGAAATAACCGGAATGAAGAAAGATACTTTAAAGAAATTTTGAAACTTAATCTTTTTATTAACCAACAAAGCTAAAATCATTCCGCCGATGATAACTAATGGAACATACATCAAAATATACTGGAATGTATGCCACACAGATAACCAAAACTCTTTGTCATGAAACAGATTTGTATAGTTACCCAGCCCTATCCACACGGCAGGAGTTCTTATGTTCCATCGCATAAAGCTCAGCATTAATGAATAGGTTATAGGAAGAATCTGGAAAAGAAATAGGAATATCAAGCTTGGAGTTAAAAAGAAGATAAGGTATTTTAAATCTCCTTTTCTTTTCACTGAGTTCACCGACTTTCATTGTGAGAAGTAGTGAGAAAAAGATTATCCATAAGTACAAAAATTACCCCAAGGTTCCATGCTACTTCTCCCAGGTCGTCAACATTAAACATAACCTTTTCCCCCAATTTCCCAAATGCATTTTTTTGGGCATATTGGATAGCTTTGTTGAGAAATTTTTCCTGAAATTCGAGGGCTTCGCCACCAATAAGCAGATAATCTGGAGCCAACATATTTATAATGTTCTTCAGGGCTATACCAACAAGCACAGCATATTCTTCAAAAACATGGTTAAACGCCTTTCTATCCCTTTTCAACGCCTCCCTTAAATACTCTATCTCGGAGCTTTCTGACTGTTTAACTGACTTGTATAGCTCTTTAAGTTTTTTGCTTTCGGTAATGGAGCTTATTTTTTTTGCCAATGCCCCGAACGAAGCCTCAGCTTCAAGGCAGCCATTGCTTCCGCACGTACATTTTGCACCGTCTTTGACGACAGTCATATGGCCAATCTCCCCGACACCGCCCTTTGCATTGTGAATTTTCCCGTCTATAATCAGGGCACCACCGATTCCAACACCAAGCGTAATCACAACGGTGTTAGAGTGGTCTTTCGCTTTTCCCAACCACAAATGACTCATCGCGAATGAATCCACATCGTTCATCACAAGAACTTCACATTTAAATACTTCCTTCAATAAAGAAGCAATCGGTACATCTCTCCAGCCTAACAAAAATGAATCCCGTACTATTCCTTCTTTTGAATCAACAACACCGGACACAGCGATACCTATGCCAAGTAATATTGACTGTTTTTCTTGTCTGCACTTTTCCCAGCAATTTTTAATTACGTTAACTATTGTCCCAGGATCTGAACTCTCTGTGTCACATCTGGCGCTTTCAACAATCGTGCAAGTAAAGTCGGTTATGACCAATTCAACATATCCGACCCCGATTTTCACACCAAGAAACTGGCCAAATTTGGGATTAAGAGAAAGCAATATAGGTTTTCTCCCACCGGAAGATTCTGCAGAACCTGCTTCAAGTACCATACCTCTGTTTATTAGTTCTGCTGTTATCTTGGTTACTGCTGCGGGACTGAGCCCGGTAAATTTTGCTATGGAGGCTCTATCAATCTTTTTGTTTTCATAAATAGTCTTCAGTATCAATTTTTCGTTAATTTCCTTAATTAAATGCTTCGAACCTCTTCTCTTCACGCCATCACTTTCTTTCTTCACTGAATAAACTATCTACATTATAAAACTCAAATTGCATATACCAAAACTCACTGGATTGGAAATATTGTCAGTTAAGACTAGATATGAACGGTTATGATTAGTCTTCTTGCTTTTTCGTTGTTCTTCTTTTATCTAGAAAATTCAGGTTTTTCATTGAAAGGGAAATTTCTTTTATGGAGTTAAGCATCCAGTTGCTGCAGTGTGCTTTTGGAGATTAAATAAAGATAACAGTCCGGCTCACGCCTCGTCTCGATAGATAATCGTTTGTTTCAACCCCAAGAGCGTGATAGTAGTTTTCCTCCCCCCTTGCTGACCAAGCTACAAGGTTCTGGCTTTTGCCTTGGTGGGGTTGTCTCCCACTGAATGCGCTTGCCTCTTCTGGACACACATGTCTGTCTTTATTTTACACAAAAAGAAACTAATTTGAAAATTTTGCTGCGCAATTGTGAATATGTTAGTATTAGATTGAACAATAGACTGTTGAATGAACCAGTGAGATTTCTTTGGGATTGGGGGGCAACAGTTGGCAACGCTGATAACCAACAAAGAAAAATTGCTTTCCGAGGTTATGGATTCAGTTCTTCCCTACTGTGACAATGTTTATTTCTTGGTAGGGTATTTCTTCTTTTCAGGCTTTGAGGAGATCTTTGAAGGTATAAAAGAAAAGAACATCAAGATACTGGTCGGAATGGACATTGAAAGAGATTTCATGAACAGAATTAAAGAGTATGAACTCCTAACCGATATTGAAGGTTCCAGAGAAACAAAACGCGAGAATTATTACAAAACCCTCGTTGAATTCTTCAATGAAACAGATTACTTCGATACCGCCCGTAAACAAGAAGCCTTCAGGATTTACCTTGAAAAGATAAGAAACGGAACCCTTCAAATAAGAAAAACTGAAAAGCCAAATCACGCAAAAGTTTATCTTTTCGAACATAGAGATGACCAGGCTGGCACCTTTCCCGGGACCCTCATAACCGGCTCCAGTAACCTCACATTCTCTGGCCTTAAAGGACGCCATGAATTCGATGTTATTCTGAGAGACGATGCCAACTACGAAAAGGCAAAAGCCATATTTGATGAACTCTGGGATAAATCAATTGACATAGCTTCTATTGAAAGCAAGGATCTTTTTGAGAAAAAGGTCGTTCAAAAAATCTGGCTTGACAAGCTTCCTTCGCCCTATCTTATTTACCTGAGGGTATTGGATGAGTATTTCTCGGTTCAAAGACAGGATGGCTATTTCTTTCCAGCGGAAATAACAAACAACAGGTACTACAACCTAAAATACCAGATCGATGCAATCTCACAGGCTCTATCAATAATCGAAAGACACAACGGTGTAATCATATCGGATGTTGTCGGTCTTGGAAAAAGTATTGTTGCTTCCTCGGTTGCGCATGCTTTGAGATTGAAAACGGTGATTATAGCGCCACCACATCTTATAGATCAATGGGAAGATTATAGATTAGAATTCGATTTCAATGCCAGAGTATACAGCTCCGGTAAGATCGCTGACGCCCTGGAAAATCATTCTGGTTCTGAAGAAAAATTAATTATAATCGATGAAGCCCACAGATACCGCAACGAACTAACTCAAGATTATGCGAATTTACACAAACTATGTCAGGGAAACAAAGTCATACTCCTAACGGCAACACCCTACAACAACAAGCCCCAAGATGTATTTGCTCTCATAAAACTCTTCCAGATTCCTACAAGATCAACGCTCCAGACTGTTGATAACCTTTCTTTGAGATTTGAAGAGCTGATCAAAGAATATAAAGAGATCGAAAAAGGTCGAAAGAAAGGCGAAAAAGATCAGGAAACCTTAGATCGGGAAATCAAAGCCGTTGCAACCAAAATCAGAAATTTGATATCCCCCTTCATGATTAGAAGATCGCGAATTGATCTCCAGAGCATAGAAGCATACAGGAAAGATCTCGAAGCACAGGGAATAGTCTTTCCGGAAGTCAAAGATCCCGAGCTCCTTGAATACGAACTCGATGACCTTACTGAACTCTACAAATGGACTCTCGAAAAAATTGCACCTGAAGACGAGAAAAAGGGATTCATAGGTGCCAGATATAAACCCGTTGCCTATCTCAAAAACATTGACAAATACAAAAAATTCATCACGGAACAATTCGGAGAGGAAAGACTCTTCAGACAATCGCAGTTAAACATGGCCAGTTTCATGCGCAGGCATCTCGTTAGACGTTTCGAAAGTTCCATTAAAGCTTTTCAAATATCCCTGGACACAATGATTAAATCATCTGAAATAATACTCGGGTGGTTCGATAATGCCGGATTGGTCCCAATTTTCAAAAAAGGAAACATTCCGGATGTGGATCAGATACTGGAAAATGGTTCCTTGCTATCTGATGAAGTCAGGGAATACAATGAAGCCCGACTCGATGAACTCAGACAAAAAGGCTACGTCTTTATCCCTGCAAAAGAAATCAGTGTAAACTTCAGAAAAGATCTCATAAAAGACATAGAACTGCTGCAAGAGATAAAGAATAAATGGTTTGAAAATGGATTCCCCGAGGATCCAAAATTAAAGCATTTCGAGAAGATCGTAAAAGAACTATTGCAAAAAGATCCGAAAAGAAAAATCGTTGTCTTCTCTGAGTTTGCAGACACCGCAAACTATCTCTACGAAGAGCTTAAAGATCGCCTTAGAGTGTTCAAGTATTCCGCTGCTGACGCAACAAAAGAAAATAAGAGAATCATACGCGAAGAATTCGACGCTTCCTCAAAAAAGAAAACAAACAACTACGATATCCTTATAGCCACCGATGCTCTTTCCGAAGGGTTTAACCTCAACAGGGCTGGAACAATATTCAACTACGACATACCATACAACCCAACAAGGGTCATTCAAAGAGTTGGCCGAATCAATCGTATAAATAAGAAGGTATTCGACGAACTTTATATCTATAACTTCTTCCCCACAGAAACCGGAGAAGCTGAAACAGGAATAAAGCGGATTTCCACCCTGAAATTCGCTATGATAAATGCTGTTCTCGGTGAAGATACGAAGATTCTCACCTCAGATGAAAAACTCAAGTCCTATTTTGTCGAAAAATACAAAGAGGCTTTCAAAGAAAGCGAAGAAAAATCCTGGGACACCGAATACCGTGACCTTCTTGAAAGAATTAAAGCTACCAGACCTGAGCTGCTTGAAAAAGCCAGAGAAATACCCAAACGCGCCAGAATACGCCGAACAGTTTCAAAAGACAAAAAGGGCGTAATAGTTTTTGGAAAGAAAGGCAATAACCATATCTTCAAATTTGCAGATTCACCTGAAAACTCTGTTGTACTAAGTGGCGAAGAGGCACTGGAATTGTTTAAAGCTCAGCCGTTTGAAGAACCCGAGCCTGTTTCAGAGATTTTCGAGAGTATCTATCAGAGCATAAAGGAAAGCTTGTTCTTGAGAAAAAACAGAGTTCCTATGAACAAAGGCGAGCAGAAAGCTGTTAAAGTAATCGATTATCTTAAAGAAAACTGTCCAGCGCATAAAGATTACCTCGAAGACCTTAGGAAAGTAATAGCTGACTACCGTGCATTACCCGAAGCCTACGAAAAACTAATCAGAAATCTGGATACTGATGACAACAAAATTAGAAAATCCATAGAATTCCTCAAAAAAGAAATTCCTCATGAATACCTGGAAAGTATTATCTCCAGAGCGAACTCAATAAGTGAGCAATCCGAAACAATTATAATTTCCGAAGAACTCATATAGTAGGGGGAAGCATATGCCGAAATATGTAAAATTCAGCGAGCCATATGACAGAAGCAAATTTCTTGAATTTCTGAGCAGAGAGTTTCTTACGGATAGCTTTGTATCAAATATTGAAGAGATCGCATTAAAGAACAACGGCAGAATTAAGAACGCTTTTGAACTCGGTGAAGACCCTGCGTTGGGAATAACCGTTTTCGAATTTGAACATGATAGCGAAAAAGATCCAAGGGTTTCTTTGAGTAGGGAAGCCTTCAGGATAATGGCTGACTATGGGATACGAGACGCTTTGGCGATATTTAAATCATCGAACAGCGAGAATTATCGTTTCTCTTACATGTCCATTGAACTAACCAAAGAAAATGGAAAGATCAAAAACAAATACTCAAATCCGAGACGATACTCCTTCTATCTGGGTCCAGACGCAAAGATCCACACTCCAGAAAAATTCCTATCAAAAAGAGTAATAGACCTTGAAGACCTCAGAAAGAGATTCTCAGTAGAGGTTGTGAACAAGGAATTCTACGAAAAGATTGCCCTGCTGTTCACCAAACTGGTTGGCGGAAAAAGGAAAATCGGCAACAAAGATAGACTGTTCGAACCAATCCTCACACTGCCTTCGACCGATCCCCATAATGATCACAAAATTCTCCAGGAATTTGCCGTAAGGCTAATTGGTCGCATTATCTTCGTTTGGTTTTTAAAAAAGAAAAAATCACAAAGTGGCATTCCACTGGTTCCGGAAGAAATGCTTTCTTCAGTAGCTATTGAAAAAGCTATTGAGAAAAATGAACACTATTATCATGACACCATAGAACCACTGTTTTTTGAAGTGCTGAACACGGAATTAGATAAAAGAAAACCTAAATTCAGAACAAAAATTTTCGATATGATACCCTTCCTCAATGGTGGCCTTTTTTCACCTCATACTTTTGATTATTATGTTCCACCGGACGATCCCAGACATGCTCAATACTACAACACTCTCAAAGTACCTAATGAATGGTTGAAAGAATTCTTTGAACTTCTTGAAACGTTCAACTTTACGATAGATGAAAACACCCCAGTTGACGTTGAGCTCTCCGTTGATCCCGAAATGCTGGGTAGAATCTTTGAGAACCTTCTTGCCGAAATCAACCCAGAAACCGGAGAAAGTGCTCGAAAAGCTACAGGAAGTTACTATACCCCAAGGCAAATAGTTGAATACATGGTCGATGAAAGTCTAAAACATTATTTGGTTTCCAGCACCGGGATCACAGAAAAGCAAGCCGAAAAATTGCTGTCGTACGCTGATGAAGAACTAAACCTAAACGAAGATGAAAAAGAAAAGATCCTTGATGCACTAAGCGAGCTGAAAATAATCGACCCGGCCTGCGGTTCAGGCGCATTCCCGATGGGCTTACTTCAGAAAATTGCGTACACACTGGATAAGTTAGATCCAAATGCCACAGAATGGAAAGAACGCCAGCTAAGGGCTGTGAATCCCGTTTTCAGAAATTTTATAGAAGAAAAATTCAGGAATGAAAGCGCAAGTTACATTAGAAAACTGGGAATAATAGAGCATTCAATCTACGGTGTGGATATTCAGGAGATCGCTGTCGAGCTATCAAAGCTCAGAGTCTTTCTTTCCCTTATTGTTGATGCCAACGTCAACGACAACATTCATGAAAACCGGGGGGTAAAACCCTTACCCAACCTCGAGTTCAAATTCGTCTGCGCGAATACTCTCGGAAAATTACACGAAAGCAAAGATAATAAACAACAGAGACTTGGTGATACATCCAGCGACAAAGACATACTCAAACTAAAGGCTATCATGGAACGTTTCTTTAACTCTTACGGTGATGAAAAAGAGAGACTGAAGGACGAATTTAGGAAGTTACAGAAAAAAATTGCCCAAGCAATAGATAAAGAAATCTTTGAAAAGGGAAACACCAAGATGATAAAAAGCCTTGGTCATGAACTCTCTCAATGGGATCCATTCGCTGATAAACCTTCCGATTGGTTTGACCCGGAATGGATGTTTGGTATAAAGAATGGCTTTGATATAGTAATCGCCAATCCGCCCTACATAAGGCAGGAAGCGCTTGATTCCGATCTGAAAGAATATCTCAGGAAAAACTACAAGACTATGACTGGAACCTCAGATATCTACGTTGCCTTCTATGAAAGAGGTATTGAACTCACCAGAGAAGGTGGAATTCTTGTTTACATATCTTCAAACAAGTTTCTTAGAGCAAAATATGGAAAAGCCCTTACCAAATTCCTTCAGAAAAACTACACTATCTCGAAAATCATCGATTTCGGAGATCTCCCGGTATTTGACGCCACAACCTACCCATGCATATTGACTGTGAAAAAGGTCAAGCCCGGCGAAGAGAATCACCTGCGCTATTTGAAAGTCGAAGATCTTAATTACAAAAGCCTTAGAGAAGAAATCGAAAGAAAGAGCATCAACGTTGTGATTCGAAAAGATTCCGACCGTTGGGTTCTGGAAGATAAGGCTTCTCTGAAACTTCTTGAAAAAATCCAGGCTGCTGGAATCCCTCTGGGAGAATATGTGAATGGAAAAATTTTCAGAGGTATTGTTACTGGTTACAACAAAGCCTTCATAATCGATGAAGCAAAACGTCAGGAGCTGATCCAGAAAGATCCCAAATCAGCAGAGATTATAAAGCCTTACCTCACAGGGAAAGAAATCAAGAGGTACTCAATTGAATGGAAAGGAAAGTACATAATTCTTGCAAAAGACGGCATTGATATTCCTCATGATTATCCTGCAATTTATGAACATTTAAGCCAATATAAAGAAGCCCTTGAAAAGCGCTGGGACAAAGGAAAATATTGGTACAATCTTCGCCCATGCGCGTACTACAGCGAATTCGAAAAACCGAAGATTGTATGGGGAAATCTAGCTAAAACAGCTTCATTCGCATACGACAATTTCGGAAAATATGTTAATGCACCTGCATGCATAATGCCAACCTCCGAAATCTGGCTTTTAACCTTGCTTAACTCAAAGGTTATTGACTTTTTTCTGCGCAAACTTGCTATCGAAAGGCGAGGAGGATTTGTGGAACAAAAGCCAATTTATGTGTCCAAAATTCCGGTACCCGTCATCTCGGATTCAAAGAAAAAAGAACTAAGAAAAATTGCTGAAGAAAGACTTTCTGATAAAAAAAAGATTCTGACTGATGTAGAGAAATACACTATATACAAACTATTCGGCTTATCAACAAAAGAGATAAATGCGATAGAAAACATGTGTGAGGGAGAGATTTGAATGGACATTCATACGTATGAATTTGGTTATCTAATGCATTCAACTCCAGGCACATTTGTTAATGAATTCGAGAAGATTATTAGTGGCACTGTTGTTAGATCGAATGAATACTATCCATCCAGAGAAGCTATCAGTACATACTTAAAAACAAAAAAACTTGCTGATGCTATTAGTAAGATGCAACAGATAATCTCAGTAGGTAATTATTCAGACAAGCAAATAGCTAGAAATCAAAGGGTTTTTGACACCTTCAGTGGCTTGGTGGTTAATAAGAATTCTAAACTTTACGGGGATAGGATTCATAAGACAAATAAATATTTCGATTATGAATTTGATAATAATATACGAGTTCGTTTTTCTCCTTCAGCTTTAGATGAAAGTGCTAAGATTTATTATCATTTTATTTACGGCCTAAGAAAACGGAATTTTAAAACATATAGGAATCAATACATTGTCGAATCCTTTATTTTGAAATCATTGGAACCCGATCATATGCTTGTTTTTGTTTTCTTGAATACTGACAAATCTCACGAAAGATACTACAAACAAGATCACATTACTGCTGCAGCTATTAACAATATAAAACAAACTGCAAAAATAATATCAAAATTGAGAACTGACTTTGAGAAAATCAAAAGTAGTTACGGCGAAAGAGCAAAACTAATACCTGATTAAAAGTACCTGATTAAAAGTTTAAGTAGGTTTCAAGAAGGAACAAAAGCAAGATGGTTGGCTATATTTCTTTTGGGAATGGCTCTATGGAAAAATCATCAAATTAAGTCAGTTAATGACTAGTGGTATGTAAAAAAGATAACACATCAACTCAAGGAGGACATTATGGGACTAATAAAGGACATAAAAGATGAACTTGAAGAATTGATATTAGAAGGGAAAACGCTACTCGATGATTACATCAAAAACCATAAAAAAGGAGATGCACACAAAATGAATTTGCATAGTCGCTATCATATCTGGTACTCGAAAGCAGCACTTGTGGTTGAACAAACTTTGCCATTTAGACACAATGAATTTGTCAGCTATTTTGAACCAAGTAGCAAAAGAAAAGAACTTAATGTTCTTTCATACACGATTAGCGATTTTATTTTAGGTATAACAAAAAAATACCCTTCGGGAAAAGAAGCTTTCGACTCGTTTGCCGTATTTATAACTAAATTTAATAACCAAATTGGGATCTTAGAATCTATAATGCCCGTCCTCGATTTAAAACTAAAAGATATTTCTGGTGTTCTGCAGGCTGATTTGTTTGATAACGAACTTGAAGCTGCTAAGGAACTACTTGAAAAAGGACACGTAAGAGCACCTGGTGTTCTTGCTGGTGTTACTCTTGAACGTCATTTGGCACATGTTTCAGACAAACATAATTTGAAGCTTAGCAAGAAAAAGCCTTCTATTTCTGACTATAATGATGCTTTGAAGAACAGCGGAATTTATGATGTACCAGATTGGAGACTTATCCAAAGACTTGGAGATATCAGGAATCTATGCGTTCACTCAAAAGGCCGAGAGCCAACAAAAGATGAAGTAAGAGAGCTTATCGATGGAGTTAGTAAAGTAATAAAAACAATTTTTTGAAACATATAAGGGGTGGTAAAACATGACTTTTAGTATCCAACTCTCAGTTCCACAAGATGAGAATGGTTATATAGATAGACAATGTCCAGAATGTGGAATGTACTTCAAGATAAAACCTGGTACGGGCTTGAAAGAAAATAGAAATTGCAAATGTCCTTACTGTGAATATGAATCAGAAATAGGATCTTTTATAACAAAAGAACAATTAGATTATTTCGAGTCTATTGTCCGTAAAGAGGCTTTTGAAAAAATTATAAAACCTGGCCTGAAAAAGATAGAAGAATATCTCAAATCTTTGGAAAAAAAAAACAAAGAATAGTTTGATTAGATTGAAAGTATCCTCAAATATTGATGAGCTTAACTATGAAATATCCCACTACAGTGGAAAGGAAGTTGAGACGTACTTAGTATGTGATAATTGTGGATTAGAATTTGCCATCTACGGAGTTTTTGCTACTTGTCCCGATTGTGGCAGGATAAACTCCCTGAGCGTATTTCAAAAATCGTTAGAGGTGTCTTCGAAACGTCTTAAACTCGTTGAACTAATTGAAGATGAGGACTTGAAAGAAGCAATACTAAAGGACACTTTATGCAGTATTATTTCAGCTTTTGATGGATTTGGAAAATCACTTAAGAAGAAGTATCCAGGTGTTTTCCCAGAAAAACCAAAAAACCTTTTCCAAAATTTAGAAGTCCTTTTTGGCCACATTGAAAATAAGCTTTGTTTCCCAGTTGCTGAGATTATATCCTATTCAGATAGAACTGAACTAATCAAAATGTTTCAAGTGAGACACATCATTCAGCATAACTTAGGGGTAATTGATGAAGAATTCATAAAAAGGGTACCTGAAAAGTCCCACATGCTGAACAAAAAATACCCTCTTAGAAAACTTGAAATAGAAAATTTAATAAACATGCTTTCCGAATTTTCTACTCGATTATTATACATAGCCGAAAAACACAAAAATGATTCTTAAAAAGCAAGAAACTGTTCGTGCAAGTAGATTCTAGCCCCGTTGAAAAAGGATGACGACAATGTGGGATTTCCTTTAGGTATTCTTTCTAATTTCGAAAGACTTCCGTTATATAAACTTTTGGTTGAAGAATGTCTTGGTAATCTTTAAAAAAATGGGGGTGAACTCTTTGGAAATATTTTTGGAACTTGTTAAGGTGCTTGTACCTCCAATATTAGGCGGTGCCGTTGTATGGTTTATAAAAGCAAGAATCGAAGAGATCAAAAACATTCAAGAAAAGCTAAGGGAAGAACGAAGAAAGCTATATATGGAAATACTTTCTCCATATATAAAAACTTTTTCGAATCCTAATAACGTAAATCAAGCAATAAAGGAAATAAAATCTGTAAACTACAGAAAGATTTCTTTTGAATTTAACTTTGTTGGTTCTGACGATGTAATACGCTCTTTGAATTCATTAATGCAGTATATTTACAACATTGAATCAAGTAAAGAAGAAAAAGACGATGTTAAATTGCTCAATTTATGGGGAAAACTCTTATTGGAAATTAGGAAAGATTTGGTCAACAAAAGAACTAAGCTAAATGAATTTGATATGCTTAAGAGTATGATAAAAGATATTGATGAACTAAACGTAGCACAGACGCGAACCAGATCGAAATAGATGTTTGTTGTGATTATTCTTCGTTGCAGACATTTCACAACCAGAGATATTTTTTTACTTAATCAGATGAACGAAATGTTATTCATTCGACCAAAAGTCCTCGTAATTAAAGAACCGCGACGAAACAGCTGAACTAAAATAGTCTTTTAGGTTCTTTGTTATAGATGATACAAAGCGACATTTTATGTAAGAAGCAAACATCAGATAATGGGGAACCCTGATTTACGAACCAAAAATCAAAAGAGGAATTAGTAAATTGCTTCTCTACCATAAAGCTTGTTGTCGTGCAATAGGATACGTAGATCTGAGATGGGATAGTGACTGTGGGTACATTGATGAATTACAGAAAAAAATGGAGGTAGATCCCTGCATTCAGAAAAGGCAAGTATATTATTCAGTATCTGTTTGATTTTTGTCCAGTTTTTCGGAGAGTATTACACTCCCTTGTGTAAAAAACTTTTTAACGTGAGAATCTCAGCGTTTTTGAGGAGGTGTATCTGTGAAAGAACAGACTCTTGTTGTGAAACCCCCTCCCTCTCTGGGATGGATCATTGTTTTGGGATTAGCAATAATTTGCTTAACGCCACTTTGGATACTTCTATTTTTTCAACCTTCAATGCGCTTGTTTCTGGCACTTCTTCCAGCGATATTGAGTGGCTGTGGATTTGGTATCTTCTTTTTGTTATATGTGATCGTCTACTTTAAAATGAAATATATTTGTACGGATACTCATCTTCTTTTGAGATGCGGGTGGTACAAAAAGGATATTCCATACAGTGAAATTGAAAAAATTGCAATTGAAAATATGAGAGTTTATCCCCTGGCTTCCACTGAGGGTTTCATAAAGTTTCCTGGTTACGCTTTAGGCCGTGTGCAATATCTGGATAAAGGAAAAGTTTACATGTGTGCAAGAAGAGTGAATAGGAGGATCTTGTTGCTGTATTTGAAAAATGGAGAAAAGGTTGGGATTACGCCCAAAGATATGGAAGGATTTAAAGAGTTCTTAATGCAAAAAGCGGGATTGACCGAAAAGGAGTGAGAAAATGCACTCCATTTATATCGCGGCTATCATAACAACCCTTTCTTCCATAGTAGTTTGGGGTGGACTGTATTATTACTTTCTTGAACTCAACCTCAAACTAGATAGGTATTTATTTCTTTTACCCTTAGGAGCTATGTCATGTCCGATAGTGAATCTTTTCGTTAAAATGCCTTTGTTGAAAGTTTTGAAAGACCTCTTCAATATTCAGGGTGCTATTGACCTTGGTACTCCGTTGAGTTTTCTTTTGATCTTTCTTTTCATACCGCCTGTCACGGAAGAAATCGTGAAGATAGTGCCGGCGCTATTCATGAAAATCCGGGAGATGGACAACAAAACATTATTCAGGGTAGCATACATGCTTGGCTTTGGATTCGGACTTGGCGAGATATGGTATATTGCCTATAATGTTGCAAAGGATCCTGGAATGCAGAGTACTCCTTTTTATTATTTTGGCGGGTTCATGGGAGAACGATTCATAGTGAGTTTTATACATGCTGGATTAACAGTGGTAGCGCTTACAGGCTTTGGGAAAAGTATAAAGAGACCAGGAGTTATGGGATTGATGATTGCTATTTTACTTCATGCAGCAGGAAATGTGAGCGCTATTATATATCGTTTAAGAGTATTGCCGGAAATAGTTGGTCAACAGATAAATTCGCTTTCGATCGGAATACTCCTTTGTATTCTTGTCGTCGTCGTTACTGGCAAGATGCGATCGATCATTAAATACCAAAATTGAAGTGACGCACACCTCAAATAAAAACAGGGGGGATTTCAATGAGATTTTCAGAAAGAATGGGATATAAAAAACCAAAAACAGAAATTCAATACGAATCAATGGATGACGATCTTAGAAACAGAATATGGAGTTTACTTTACTCATTTTATTGGGGAATTATGGAAGAGCCAGAGAAAAGAAGTTATTTAATAAAAGAAAAATTGCGAGGATATGAAAATGAATATGCTTTATTTATCCTCTTCAGGAAAATGTGGTTCTATTTCCTAAAAAAACCGATAGATGAAATGCCGACCTATTGGCCAAAACTATACAGCGAAATTAGGAAAATATATTTCAGTTTTCCCTGGTACGAAGTATATGATTTCATAGAATTTATAGTAGATAATTTTGGCGACAAAGGTCCCAAAGGAAAACAAAACGAAGGATTTATCGACTTATGCAATGAGGTATTGAAAGAAGAATTATCCGCATATCGCTTTGTAGATGGAGTTATTACCCCGATAACTAACGAAATAGAAATTTCTGAGATTGAACACGCTTTAGAATCAACCAGCCACTTGGAAGGCGTAAATACTCATTTAAAAAGTGCCCTTAAATTGTTTTCAGACAAAAAGAATCCCGATTACAGAAATTCTATAAAGGAGTCTATAAGTGCTATTGAAGCTCTTTGTCGTTTGATATCTAAAGATGACAAAGCTACTTTAGGAAAGGCATTAAAAATCATAGAAGAAAGTGGCAAATGCAAGATTCATGGCTCATTAAAAGCTGGATTCGAAAAGATATACGGTTATACAAGCGATGAACATGGGATAAGGCATTCTTTGCTTGATAAAGATTCAGAGCTCGATCAAGAAGATGCAAGATTTATGCTCGTTTCCTGTTCAGCATTTGTTAATTACCTGATAGTCAAAGCAAATAAGGGTGGAATCACTATTAATTAACTAGGTAATATGTGTGCCAGCTCTTGTGAAAAATTTTAACTTGACAAATATAGCCGCGTGGCTATATACTAGGTGAGAAAGGGTGAGGGGGCTGAAGATTTATTACTACCCAGAACCACTTTTAGATAGAAGGAGAAAACCAGTTAAATTCTTTTTGAATGATCTTAAAAAGAAGCGACCAGCTCTTCATAAAAAGGTGGATCTTCAGATCAAAAAGCTAATGCGTGCAAATATCTTTATCTTTAATGAAATGATTAAGAATAAGAATATTTACCCCCTTGGAGATGGGCTGTATGAGCTGAGAGTTCCCAAAAGAGCTAAGGGTGGTGTTGTAAGGCTATATTTTATGTTTAGCCCATGGGAAGAAGAGGCGCTTATTTTACTTGATGCAGAGTTGAAGAAGCAGGATTCCGCTTCGACTAAAACGGCATTGACCCGTCAGAAAGATGTTCTGAAATCATTAAGGAGGCAACAGAAATGAAAAAACTCAATGAACTTAAGAAAATGAAACAAAAGCTCGAAAAGCTTTCTGAAAAACCTGAACTTGAAGAATATGTTCCTTCCGCTGAAGAAGACGCTCTTGAGGAGTTTATTCTCGAAGTAATAGAGCGCAGAGCGGAGCTTAAAATCAGTCAGAAAAAACTCGCCAAGATACTGGGGACCACCCAGTCAGTAATTTCGCGCTTTGAGAATATGGGAAGGAAACCCGGATATGAGTTCATTAAAAGGATTTCTGAAGCACTTGGCGGTAAATTAATGATAACGCTAAACGGAGATTATGCTGTTGTTGTACCGACTGAACTTAGGGAAAGAGTTGACGAGCTTGCTAATAAAGAAGGTCTGACACCGAAGGAATTCTTGAATTTGTTGATATCTGAAAGCCTGAACAATTGGGAACATAGGCATAAAAAAATCAGTCAAGAAGAAATTATAATTTAGTACTCACAAAAGTTGGAATTAGACCGATAACTCTCCCGCTTTTAAAATAAGTCTTTTTTAGTTCCTACCATATTTTTCACCCTCTTATATATTTCGCCCCATGTGAACCATAGAAAATTGACCCGCCCCTACTATTATCATCAAACGTCTTAGGACAAAAAAGGGCAAAAATGGTAAAGTTGACAAGAGGTGATTGGATGAATGGTTTGGCTTTAGCTGCTGGAGGGGTAAAGGGGTTTGCACACGTAGCTGTATTAAGACTGCTTCAGGAGAACGACTTCAAGATCGATGTTGTTACCGGGTCATCCGCCGGGGCAATTGTCGCGGCATTATATGCGCTCTATGAGGACTGGGAAAAGGTGCTAAAGGAATTTTCCAGCGCCGTAGATGAGCAATTGCCCGCGATGAAGAAATACTTAAAGAAGATAGAAGGTCCAAACATATGGAGCATAATACATAGGTCCCTTGTTACCCTTGAAGATTACTACCCTTTCTTCAGAGCTTTATTCGGTAAGAAGACCTTTTCAGACTGTAAAATCCCGCTCGGGGTGGTGGCTTTTGATGCCGTATCGCTCGAATCTATGCTGGTAACGGAGGGATATCTTGTTGAAGCGGTTATGGCAAGTTCTTCCGTTCCGGGTGTTTTTTCTCCGGTATGGCTGGGAGGAACCCAGACTGTTGATGGTGGTGTGTTGAGGCCGGTGCCGGTAGATGAGGCCCGATCGCTCGGTGCAGACTATGTTGTAGCCAGCAATTTTGAGAAAGAGGAGCCGAAGGAACCTCAGGACCAGATGGAACTGCTTCTGTTTCTGGATAGCTGGAAAGAGAAATACATAAAATCAAAGGAGCTTGAAAATGCCGATCTTGTGTTCAGCCACAGGGTGAATTACCCGTGGCACGCCTTTGAAAATTACAGAGAAATCTACAAAGAAGCGTGGCAGGCACTTTGCAAAAGGAGGAAGGCAAATGAGATTAGCTTTCGGCGGTGATTCGATTCTTTACCTTTCTTTACCTGGAGCAATAAAAGCATTGAATGAAAGCACGATTGATATAGATGAAATTCACTGCGTAGGATTTTCCTGTATCCCTTTGTTTTTCTCGGAATATTACAAATCAGCAGATAGAGCGTTCAGTGTCATGAGACATATCTGGAAGGATATTGATAAAACATTCCACCATCCGGACGGGAATAAACTTGTTAAAACGGTTGAGCTTGTAAAAACGCTTTACAGGCTCGGTAAATCGATGCATGGTGTAATACCCATAAAGACTCTGGAAGATTTTGTCGATAAATACTTTCCAGACATAACCACCGACAAGGTCCCGCGTCTGAAGATCCACGCTTTTAATATTAAAACCTATGACGATGAAATGATCAGCGGTAGTCTGAGAGAAGCGATGAAGATGACGCTTGCCTTCCCGATCCAGTTTGGAGCTTACAAAGACCATGTTTCCGGTGCGAATGTTTATGGAGTTCCCGAAGGAGACATTCTCTTTTTGCTCAATATGCCCCAGAACGCTGTTCCAAGAAACGCCCTTGACTATATGATGCTCTCAACGATCGCGAGGACAGGTGAAATCGTCCGCTACCGCAAAGAAAAAGCCAGGTACGTTATTGAATTCACCTCAACAAATTCAAATCCTGACAGCTTCGTACCGAAGCTTTACAAAGATACCAGGAAAAAGCTCGAAGCGCTCAACACTGTTCAGAAGAAATGAAAACGTGCTATCTCTACGCTGAATATACACGTTTACTCTCTTGGTACATTGTATACTGTGTTTATACTCGTATGTACTCGTTATATAATACTAATTAGTATATCAACTACAATACTTGACTCATACTAATAGTGCTTTTATATCCTTGTACATTCTGTATGTTCTGTTTTATCGATTGCATATTTTGTACAATATTTTCTTCGGCGATCATTTGCCTGCCTTTTCCCCGTTTGAGAGCAACCTCACCGCTTCGCGCTTTTCTCTGTCGGTGATATGGAGATAGATGCTTGTGGTGGATATATTGGCGTGGCCAAGGATTTCCTGCACAATTTTTATGCTTGCACCGCGTTGTAGCAAGTGTGTAGCGCAGCTGTGGCGGAAGATGTGCGGATGCAAGTGCTTATCCGGAAATATTTTTTTCACGTGGTTCTGGAGCATTTTGTTCACGGATTTTCTGGTAATGGGCTCACCACGAATTCCTACAAAGAGCTTAATATGCCTGTTTGCGTCGGGAAATCTATCCCTGTGTTTCAGATAATCTGAGATTATCCGAACCGCGTCGGGCGTGAGTGGGACGATCCTGTCTTTGTCTCCTTTACCACTTTTGACGCGGACAAGGGGATCGCTCTCCAAAGAGATATCCCTGAGCGTGAGGGAGCAAACCTCGCTGACCCGCAGCCCGCAGTAATACATCAGGGCAACGATGGCTCTGTTACGCTTTCCAAGATGGGTTTCTGGGAAGGCTTCCAGTATTTTCTGGACCTCTTCGTAGCTTATGTATTCAGGTATGCGCCGACGCGTTTTCGGGGCTTTTACAAGATCTGTTGGTATTTTATTCACTGTACCGCTTACGTAGAGGAACATGTAGAAGGTTTTGAGGGTGGAGAGATGTCTGGCCACTGAAGAGGGTGAGAGCCTTGAATCAGAGAAATTGCCCTGGGACAGCTCTTTCATGAACTTTTCGATATCACGCCTCTTAACCTGCCGGTAATCCAGGGAGTATTCTTCCAGGTACTGGCCGAAATGTTTGAGATCCCGGGTATATGACTCGACGGTATTTTTCGACAGGTTTCTCACGAACTCCAGATATTCTGCGAACCTTTCCACAGCATCTTCAAAATCCATGACGTTCCCCCCTGAAAATAGTCAAAAGTGGAGACGTAATATACATTATGTCTCCACTTTATTGTATCATATTTCATCACCAAAACAACGGTTTCTAAACACGGCTTGTATTAAAGCTTACAGACGGCGCCTTTTATATTCGATTTTAAGGCCATTATTTTCGGATTCACGTATAATTTCTCTTCAACTAAGAAACAATGGCCTCAAAATCGATTCTAACACCTTTCACTCCAAACACAGCTTCACAAGCTGCTTAGCAATTCCGATAGTAGCTCACGGTACTTTTCATTGATAAAATAGCGGCGATTCTTTCTAAAAACAAGGGGTTCTTTTATGCCTGCATAATGTTTTGAGAGGGCACCCATGATTGCACCCACCGCCATGGGACTTTTCACTTCTGGTTCTCCCATTTCTGTCAAAATGGGATTCATTTTAGCATAAATTTCGGAAGCGTTGGATTCTTTATCCAGCAGTATAGTGAGAAATACCCTTGTAGCTGGTTTTAGTTTATTCAGAAGTGTCTGGATCTCCTCTTTATCCCATTCGCTTTGAAGCGTTGCTGTACGTTTGAAAGGCGCTAATTTACTTTTGAAGGCTAATATACTCAATTCCATTACAGGAGCTAGCTTTTTATCATAGTTATCGTCTATGGACAGCACTCCTGCAATGGTGGAAAGCGGAAGGTTTATCTGTACCACCATATTCAAAAATTCAGCAAGTTTCATAAACGTCACAAAGGGTCTCTGAAAATCAACGGGTTCCGGTAGCACGAGAAGCGCATGCCTGGAAATTCCCCGCCCTTGAGACGCCTCAAATGGAATGAAAGCCGCAACCTTCAATTTAAAGTCGTTTCCAGCTTCCCAGATGCCGGTTATTCTTTCACGATTGGAGTATTTTACATAATTAACCTTGAATCCTGCGATTTCAGCAAGTCTGTTTGTAAGATCCGCGTAAGCTCTTTCATACAACAGCACCTGTTTTTCATCACTGGTATCTAGAGAATCGAGTAACATCGTAGCGTCGCCAGTGACTTCTTCGATGCTCGAAAGCTTTTGCAGATAACCGTTAAGGAACTTATTTCTGGAAGATTGTGTCCCGCTTTCGTCTTCCAATGTTCCCAAAATATTCAGTATATCTACTATTGTTATGGAACGAGCCATTTTTACACCTCCATCGCACATTATGCTGTTTATATTTGTACATATTATACCATTTCTTATATGTGCTACATAGGTTCTCACAAATTCATATGTTATTGTACCCACCACAACGTACAACCTATACAACCATCTTTACAGACTATGCTATTATATACTCGCCCTACAATAACCATAAAATAGTTGCACAATACAGCAGCTGGTATTATTGTATATTTTGTTCTGATTCTATATACACGTGTACAAGTTGTACAAAAAGTTATCCAACAAAATGGTATGATGCTCATATACCTACCTTGTAATCCAGAAGATTAGGTCTCAGGAGTGATTTCCCTTGCAGGTGGTTTTTTACATTTCGACATATTTCGTTGGTCTCCTCGCGGGAATAATGAATACCCTCGCAGGCGGAGGCTCGATGCTTACACTTCCAATGCTGATGTTCCTTGGACTCGACGCAAACATCGCAAACGCCACAAACAGAATAGCCATATTCTTTCAAAATCTTGTTGCAGTTACAAGCTTCGAGAAAAAAGGAGTAAAAGCTTTCAGAATTTCCTTGCCCCTCGGGACAGTGGCGGCAGCAGGTGCAATTCTGGGATCCTTTATCGCTCTTGATTTAGACAAAAATCTATTGCAAAAAGTAATTGGCATCACACTGTTGATCATGACCTATTTTGTAATAAGAAAACCCAAACTCAAAAAGAGTAACTCTTCAACAAACTCTATCCTCAGGGTATTGGTGTTCTTCGGACTTGGTATATACGGCGGATTCATTCAAGCAGGGATTGGCTTTCTGATGATCGCTGCGATAACCTTCTTTATAGGGACAAACCTTGTGAGAACTAATGCAATCAAGGTGGGGATTATCCTCATTTACACCACAACTTCGCTGGTTGTCTTTCTGTCAAAAGGTATGGTGAATGTACCGGTCGGATTGTTGCTTGCACTGGGAAATATGAGTGGTGCCTATCTCGCCGTAAGGTTTGCCATAAAAAAGGGAGAGAAATTTTTAAGGATTGTTCTTATCGTTGTCGTAATCATAAATGCTGTAAAAGCTTTTATGCTCTAAAAGCTCAATAACTCTGAATCAAAACGGATTTTCATGATAAAATAGTTAAAAGGGCTAAAGAGGTGGAAAATATGCCCTTACTATATAATGGTGAAGGATCAAAATTAGTTTCCGAAATAGAAAAGATCTTACAAAAAAAGCTAAAACGCAGAGAACGGGAGAGAATTATTTCCGCATATGAGCTTGCCAGAGAAAACCACGAAGGACAGTACAGAGAATCAGGTGAGCCTTTTATTTCACATCCCGTTGCAGTAACAAAAATCCTTGCCGAGCTTCAGGCCGATACGGATACATTGGTATCCGGGCTTTTGCATGACGTGGTTGAGGATTGCAATGTTCCACTCGAAGATGTAGAAAATCGGTTTGGCCCGATAGTTGCCAAAATTGTAGATGGTGTAACCAAAATAAATAACCTCAAGTTATCTGAAACACTGGATAAAGCTGAAATAAAATCCAGAATAAAGATAGAAACAATTCGCAAAATGCTTCTCGCCCTTTCCAGCGACCCACGTATTATCATTGTTAAACTCGCTGACCGTCTGCATAATATGAGAACCCTTTATTTCGTTAAAAACGACAAAAAACGAAAGGACAAAGCGCTGGAAACGCTTAATATTTACGCTCCCATCGCTCATAGAATCGGTATTCACAGAATAAAGTGGGAACTCGAGGATCTTTCCTTCAAGTATCTGTACCCAAATGACTACAATGAGTTGAAACTGAGAGTGAAGAAGAAACTTCATGAACGTCAGGCAACAATGGACGAATACAGAAATATAGTTGCCAATGAATTGAGAAAGCACAGGGTAAACTTTCTGATTGAAGGAAGGGTAAAACACCTTTATAGCATCTGGCAAAAAATGATTCGAAAGAACAAATCCTTCGATGAGATCTATGACTTAATAGCCCTAAGAATCATAACGGAAGACGAAGTTAGCTGCTATAAAATACTTGGAATCGTCCATTCTCTATGGCCACCCGTTCCCGGCAGGTTTAAAGATTACATCGCTGCCCCTAAATCAAATGGGTATAAATCACTTCATACCACTTTAATCACCCACAAAGGTGAACCTCTTGAGATCCAGATCCGAAGCGAGAAGATGCACAAAGAGGCTGAATTCGGGCTTGCAGCTCACTGGATATATAAAGAGGGGATAGACCTGAAAGAACGAAGCTGGTTCCACCAGTTATCGAACTGGCACAAGGATTTCATCGAAAGTTTCAAAGATATAGAAAGCGTTTCTAAAGAACTGGAAACAGACGAGGTCTTCGTGTTTACCCCAAAGGGTGAGGTTATCCATCTTCCAAAAGGTGCGACTCCCATCGATTTTGCGTATGCCATTCACACGGAAATAGGTCATCATTTGGCAGGTGCAAAGGTTAACGGTAAGATGGTTCCGATAAATTATCAGCTTCAACTGGGTGACAGGGTTGAAATCATAGTAAACAAGAATAGTGAAGGCCCAAGCCTGGATTGGCTGAACTACGTGCGCTCGAACAGTACAAAAGCCAAAATAAGACGTTTCTTCAAAACCAAATACAAAAATGAGCTTGTGGAACGGGGTAAAGAAACCTTCCGTAAGATCAGCAAAAAACTCGCAAAACCAATGGAAGAACTTTTGAACAGCGAGAGCGTCAAAGAATTGATGAAACGTTCTGGTGTCAATACAGAAAACGAGTTTTTTATGAAGCTCGGAGACGGGACAATAACCATGGCAGAGATGCTGAAATGTCTTGAACCCCAACCGATAGATATCGAGATCCCCAAGAAATTGTTAAAACCAGTCAAACCAAAGCAGGCCCTCGGTAAAGAGGTATTAATCGCCGGACAGAGTGGAATAGACGTTCACTTCGCTAAGTGTTGCAATCCTTTACCCGGTGATAAAATCGTTGCAGTTATCAGCAGCCGTGGAATATCTATACACGTGAGAAATTGCAAGAATCTTATAAACATTGCGGCAGACAAGTTACTGGAAGCCAGCTGGACTTTTACCTTAGACGGTCGTTATGATGCCTGGATAAAAGCGGTTTTTGATACAACAGAGAAAAACGTCGTTGGAAGAATCCTGGAAAAGATTGAAAATAAAAACGCCAAGGTGAAAAAGTATTATGTGAGTTCCGGAGACTGGGGACAAAGTATCCTTGCGGCGAATCTGCTGGTCAAAGATATAGGTCATTTAACATCCGTAATGGAAAGCATTAGAGGCATTAGAGGAGTGCAAGCAGTTGCCAGAACAGGAGGGTTGCCATGAGAGCAGTCGTACAAAGGGTAAGTGAAGCCGAAGTAAAGGTAGACGGAAAGATTGTTGGTAAAATATCCGATGGTTTGATGGTACTTCTCGGCGTTCAAAAAGATGACACTGAAAAGGATCTGGATTGGATGCTCGAGAAAATACTCAACCTCAGGATATTCGAAGATGAAACTGGTAAGATGAATCTCTCCCTTCTTGAAAAAGGCGGGCAACTTATGCTCGTTTCACAGTTCACTCTCCTGGGAGATGCGCGCAAAGGCAGGAGACCTTCTTTTACCGAAGCCGCGCCGCCAGATAAAGCTAAAGAAATTTTCGACCGTTTTGTAAAAAAAGCTTCCGAGAGAGTGCATGTTGAAACAGGCGTTTTCCAGGCTCATATGCTGGTAAGTTTGACCAACGATGGACCTGTTACCATTCTTCTCGATTCTCGTAAACAATTTTAATCTCATAAATTTTATATAGGAGGTGCTCCAATGAAAAAGTCAATACTCATTCTTTCATTGATCGTTGTCCTTTTGACGGCTATTGTCGCCATATCCGGAAAAACCAACGAATCCACCCCTCTCTCTAACGTGGCGGTTGTGGACATCCAGAAGGTACTTGAATCCACAAAGGATTGGAAAGAGCTGAATCAGAGTTATCAAGAAGATCAACAGTTTTACCAGAGGCAACTTGACGCTCTCGTAGCAGAATACAAAAAAATGAAGGATGAAGGTGCCAGCAACGAGGAACTCTTTGCAAAACAGCAGGAAATACTCGCTAAAAAAGCCCAGTACGAACAAACGCTTCAAAGCACCTACAACGCAAAGACACAGGTTATCGTTGACCAGATTCGCAAAAGAATAAACAGCTATGCTGACTTCATGGGTTACGATCTAATACTCACAAAAGAGGCTGTCATATACAGTAAAGAGGTATTCGATATAACAGATCAGGTTATCGAATATTTGAGGGGATTCGAAAATAAGTGATAACCCGTTCGATATTGCTTTGTAAGGATATTTATAAACGTTTCGGAAAGAGACAGGTATTGAAGGGCGTTAATATAATCGCTCATTCTGGAGAAGTGGTTGGTATTCTCGGCCCCAACGGGGCCGGGAAAACCACTGCTTTTAAGTCAATCCTTGGTATTGTAATCCCTGATAGCGGTGAAATATATTTAAACAAGAAAAAGATTACTCACCTCCCCGTACACGAAAGAGCGAGAAAAGGTATTGCCTATCTTCCACAGGAAACCTCTATATTTCGTGGCCTTTCTGTGCTCGACAATATTTTAATGATTCTCAAGTTAACAGGCCAGAAAGAAACCGCCCAGAAAAGGGCCGAGGAATTGTTGAAAGAATTCGGGATCTTTCACCTGAGACATCAATCCGCTGACCTCATATCTGGCGGTGAGAAAAGGAGACTCGAATTCGCAAGAACACTGGTTCTCTCTCCATCCTTTATTCTTCTGGATGAACCTTTTGTAGGAATCGATCCAATCACCGTAAAAGACATTCAGAAGATGATCAGGAAACTTCGTGAAAAGGGAATAGGGGTAATCGTTACAGACCACGATGTAAATAGCATCCACCAGGTTGTCGACAGTCTTTATGTGCTTCACAAAGGAGAGGTCATAGCCAGCGGTGATCCAGATACAGTTCTATCAGATAGCAAGGTCATAGAGAATTATCTTGGAAGGGAAGAGATAGTTTGAGAATAGCGGTAATCGGTTATTCGGGTCCCATTGATAAAGATCCTGTGAAATCTCTGGAAGAGATCTGTGTTCAAACCGGCAGGGTTCTGGCACAAAAAGACCACACTATCATTACTGGCGGGAGAGACGGTGTGATGGAATTGGTTGCCAGAGGTGCAAAAGAGGCCTCAGGTACTATCATAGGCGTTTTACCAAAGGGCGCAAGGGGAAATCCATACAACACAATTAATCTGGACACAGGTCAGGATTATCTTGTCCGTTCTCTGGTACTGATACATGCAGCAGATATGGTTATTTCCATAGGTGGAGAAGTCGGTACCCTCTTCGAAATTGTTACCTCTTACGCTTATCAAAAACCTGTTATACTATTCCGTGGTACAGGTGGCTGGACCGATAGGATAGCTCCTACCCTAATAGACGGGTATTATCTGGATAATCGCCGCCTGACAAAGATCCTTCAAATATCCTCAATAGAAGAATTGATGCTACACATCTAAAGGAGGAATACCATGGTAAGATGTAGATTTGCACCGAGCCCCACAGGACATATGCACGTGGGTGGCGTAAGGACCGCTCTTTTCAACTGGCTTTTCGCAAGAAATCAGGGTGGAAGTTTTATTTTGAGAATCGAGGATACCGACACAGAAAGGTCCACTAGAGAATCTGAAGAACAGATAATCAACTCCCTGCGGTGGTGTGGTCTTAACTGGGATGAAGGCCCGGACATAGGTGGAAAGTACGGTCCTTACAGACAGAGTGAACGCACCAAAGCGGGATTGTATAAAAGGTATGCGGATGAACTGGTAAAGAACAATCACGCATACTATGCTATATATCACAAAGACGATCCTAAAACAGTTATTAAAACCACTACGGAAGAACCCACAGATCTTGGAGAAGAATACACATATACTGTTAACTTCAAGGTTCCAAAGGAAGGCGAAACCACCTTTGAAGATCTTCTCAAAGGCAACATGGTTTTTAAAAACGAGACCTTTGACGACTTCGTTATAATAAAATCCAACGGGTTCCCTACCTATAATTTTGCCGTGGTGATAGATGACCATCTGATGGAAATCACCCATGTCTTCCGTGGAGAAGACCATCTCTCGAACACTCCGAAACAACTGATGATTTACGACGCCTTCGGCTGGAAAGCGCCGACGTTTATGCATATACCTCTTATACTCGGCAATGATAGAAGTCCGTTATCTAAAAGGCATGGACACACGAGCGTCGATTACTTCAGGAGAGAAGGCTATTTGAGCACTGCCCTTATGAATTATCTTGCACTTCTGGGATGGAGTGTAGATGAAGAGATCTTTGATTTTAGAGATAAAATCAGGGACTTTGATCCCCGTTCCATATCCAATAAAGCCGTTATTTTTGACTATGAGAAGCTTGAATGGATCAACGGTAAGCACCTCAGAGTGATCCCATTGGAGGAACTCATGACCGAGTTCGAGCTCTGGTTGAGATACACTGAAAAATTCGATTTTTATGAGAAACTACTGAAAGATCCTGAGTACAGCAAACAGGTTATTTCGATCTGTCGCGAAAAGATAAATACCATGTCGCAGCTCCTTGATTTTTCTGCTCCTTTCTTTTCAGATGAATTGGAATATGAAAGCAGATTTGTGGATAAATATCTCAAAAAAAGCTGGAGCACAGAGGTTTTAGAAGCCGCCATAAGGCGTTTTGAAGAGAACGATGATTGGTCTATTGAAGGCGTGGAGAAGGTTATCCGGGACGTGAGTGAAGAGAAGCACACTTCCAAGAAAAACACCTTCCAGACAATTCGAGGAGCCGTAACAGGCAGATTGGTCACTCCGGGACTTTTTGAAACCGTTGCTGTGCTTGGGAAAGAGAAAACATTGGAAAGGCTCGAGGCAACTCTTGACCTCGCAGAAAGCTTGAAGGATGAAGAAGGGATTTAGTCTCGTTGGAATTTTGATGTCTCTGGTGGCGACGATTTTTATCGTTGCTGTCGTTTTTTCTGTCTTCACAGAATTCAATCTCGTGAATTCGCAATACATGGGCACGATAAAACATATTCTCGAGCTAAAAAGAGCTTTCGAATTCTTTGAAAGGGATCTTTTGACGTACCAGCGAACTATTGGAACCCCCACTTCCACAAGGTTTTCTTTTATGAAAATACAAGACGGAAACTATGTAAGAGTAACCTACTATATCACCGAAGATAAGCGTGTTGTAAGATCGGCAAAGCAGAACAGAAAAAAAACCGGAGTAAATACCATCGCCCAGTACAAAAAAGAAGCTAAGTTCGAATATTCCGACGGAATTATCACTTTAACAATAGATAGTTACTCCCTTTCTCATAGTTTAAACGAGGAGTGAAAAAATATGGCTTCAAAGGAACTAAGAATGATTCTGAATGCCCTTGAAGATGAAATTCAAGGACGCAGGGAACTCCATCTCTCAGAGATGCTCAAATCACCATCGGCATTCATTCGTGCCAAAGCAATTCGGGAATCTGCAACCTCAGAAGTAGTGTTAGAAGATGTTGAAAAATACCTCGAAGATGAGTCCCCGGCGGTTAGGAAAGCCGCTATTGAATACCTTGCAAAAACCGGCACGGATGATATGGCAATCGTGCGCGCTCTCGAAGATCCAAGTGAAACAGTTAGAACGACCGCTGTTAAATATATTGTCGAGCTTGGACTCCTTGATGATGAGCTAAAAGAAAAGATAGCAAAGGAACCTTCCCAAAGAGTGCGAAAAGCCTTTGTTGAAACAATGATCAAGACTGACGCTTCATTTGAAGAATTGAAAACTTTTGAAAACGACCCCAGCAACGAAATTAAGACTATGCTTGAGGTTTATAAGGGTCATATTCCCCTTGAAGAACAGGCGATGTTAAAATTACCCAAAAAACTCAGGAAAGTCGCTATAGCTTTGAAGGTACAAAAAATCGGTGAAAAAGAATCAGAATTACTCTGGGAGAAGATCAACGAATTTTCTCATCCGGAACTTAAAACAGCCTGTATAGAAATACTGGGAAAGTTTCCACCAGAAATGGTATCAGACAAGCTAAGGAAACTAATGGACTCCGAAGATCCAAAAATAGCCGTGGCAGCAACCAGGGTTTACGGAAAAGAACTCGGTTACGACGAGAGCCTTCTCGGAATTGCCGAAAAATTTATTGATTCCGTGGATGAAGAATTGAGACTTATGGGTGCCCGTATTCTCAAAAAGCTCTCTGAACCCGCTATGGTAGGCATTTTGAGGAATGCCTTAAACGACCCATCCGATAAAGTCAGAGCCACAGTCATAGATGCCCTGGCCTCGATGCTTGACTATTCTATCGAAGAAGATGTGAAGATCGCCCTTCTTTCAACCTCAACACGACTCAAAAAATCCGGGTTGCGGGCTACGAAAAGGCTGAAATTACTTACTCTTGGTGATCATGTTGTCCGGATAATTGCGAATAAAAAAGAAGAACGTTCTGTTAGGATACTCGCAGTGGGAGTGGCTGGTTTTTTGAAGATCACTGATGCCCTTGTTGAACTCGAAAAGATTATAAACACCACCACAAACGACGGGAAGTTGAGATTATCAGCAGCAAAAGCCATGGCGAGAATAGCTCCTCAGAGATTGCTGGAGCTCTTTAATATGGGCTGAGATCAGTTGAGAATAACAAACAAGAAGGATAAAACCCCCATAAAACACAAAAGGGAGCTTTTTATATTCCATTGGAAATAATCCTGTCTCACCGATGTTTTATGAGCTCTGTCAAAGCCGCGAACCTGCATTGCGATTGCAAGTTCGTCGGCTTTTTTTATTGAAAGAACAATAAGTGGAACGATTATGGCTATAAAGGTTCGAAGTTCTGGAAACAGCCCGTTTTTCTTAAACTTCGCGCCCCGGGCTCGTTGAGCTAGTACTATTTGTTCGGCCTCTTTAGAAAGAATGGGAATGAACCTCATTGATATTGAGAAAATAAGCCCTACGCTTCTGGCAATTCTCTGTGAAAACTTCAGTCTGAGCATAAGATCTTCTATGGAGTGTGCCATCCTCAATGGAGCTGTTGTGAAAGACAACAAGGTACTGAACAGGACAGCCCCAAACAACCGCAAAACCAGAACAACCGCATTTTTCATACCCTCTATGGTAGCAATCAGCGAACCAATCTGGAATATGACCTTCCCGGGAGTGAAAAAAATCTGGAAAAACACAATGAACAATGCTATGAGATATACACTCTTTAAGTTTCTCAAATAGAATTTTATCGGGACGTTACTCAAATACGCCTGCAAAAAGAATAACAGGTATATAAACATAAAATCAGCTGGGCTCTGGCAAAAAAAAGAGAGAATCGCCAGACTGATGTAAACTATGAGCTTCGCGCGCGGATCTATTTCGTGAATGGGAGAATTAATTGGAACGTATCTTCCAATGGGGAAATTCAACGCTCGGTCATTCCTTCCTGTATCTCACGAAACTCGTTGGGGTTTCCCAGAGAACGATCTCAAAAAGTTTCCTCTTATCCGTCTTTACAAGGGGTTCGAGTTCATCAAAAATCCATCGTGCAATATATTCGGCAGTAGGTTGGGGTATTAAATCGTTTATGTAAGAATGGTCGAGCTTGTCCAGTATCTTTTCTTTAATGACTTTTTTCAACTCAGCAAAGTCTATAACCATCCCTTCCTCATCCGGTTCCCCTTTAATCGTTACCTGAAGACGGTAGGTATGCCCGTGAAGCTTTTCGCACTTCCCATGATAGCTTGTCAGGTTATGCGCAGCATCAAAAGTAACCTCTTTTGTTATATAAAACATTTTATCCCTCCCACATTATTATATCGTTCTTTATACTCTGATGACAATTCAGATTCATGTTATTTTTTTATCGAAAAACTCATCGAACAAAGCGATAAGAAAAACGTCAAATATATGATGGTATAATCTATTGAGGAGGTGATCGTGTGCTTTTCTTTGATCCAACATTCATATTTTTGATCCCGGCAATAATATTAGCAATATGGGCTCAAGCTCTCGTGAGTCAGAGATTTACTTATTATTCTAAGGTTCGTTCCACCTTTGGTATAACCGGCGCAGAACTCGCAAGACGTCTACTGGACAATTCAGGACTGTATGATATAAAAATCGAAACAATACCCGGTCAACTAACCGATCATTACGATCCAAGAGCAAAGGTCGTCAGATTATCCCAGGCAACTTACAACAACAGTTCCATCGCGGCATTAGGGGTTGTAGCTCATGAAATCGGCCACGCATTACAACATGCAAAGAATTACGCTCCGCTGGTTGTAAGAAATGCCTTTGCACCAGTCGCGAGCTTTGGCTCATATTTCAGCTGGGTTATCTTTTTCATGGGAATCCTGTTCTGGTCACCAACTATGATACGGTTTGGAATCGTTCTCTTTTCACTAGTTGTCCTCTTCACTCTGATTACGTTGCCTGTTGAATTTGACGCAAGCAAAAGAGCAAAGCGCTTACTCGCGGAAATGGGAATGCCAGAATCCGAAGTAATTGCCGTCAATAAGGTTCTTTCTGCGGCAGCAATGACCTATATCGCTTCTATGGCGATGGCCATGCTTCAGCTGTTGAGAATGATTTTCATTGCCGGGTTGTTTGGACGCAGAGACTGATGAACGATCCACGCCAGAAAGCTCTGGAAACATTGGCTTTTTTTGATCAAAACGGTTATATACCATTCAGGAAGGTGGAGATAGCCATCTCCACCCTTTCATCTATTGGTAGAAGATTCTATATGAATTTGGTAATGGAAACCCTCAGAAAACGCATTCAGATAGATTACATACTGAATCAGTTTCTCAAAAAACCGGAAAAACTGCCGGCACCGGTAATGAATGCTCTTCGATTGGGGGTAACTCAGCTTTTTTACATGGATAGTGTTCCAGAGTTTGCCGCGATACACTCCAGTGTTGAACTTTTGAAAGCAAAGAGTTTTAAAAAACTGGTCAATGCGGTCCTACGAAAGATAAGCAAACTTGAAACCCCTCTGCCGGAACAGCCCATCTGGCTCAAGTATTCCCACCCAAAATGGCTGGTTGATTACTGGGAAGAAATAGAGTGGATCAACCCGCTCGAAGAACTCTTGAGTTACAACCAGCAACCGCCTCTTCAGGTTTACAGCATCCCAAAAGGAGAATACCATCTGCTGGATGAAAAAGGATACATCTACGATAAAAGCGATTTTTCAGATTGCATTATCGTTCTCGAAAAGGGTGAACCAATCTCTTCTTTGAAACGTATTGACGAACTTGAATATATAGTAAACGAATATTTCCGGTGCCCTGTAATTAAACCCGAAAATTCTTCGCTTGCTTTGCTTTCTGAAAAACCATGGCTCTTTCATACAATCAGTAAAGAAGAGTTATTAAAAAGTGCAAATGAGCTGAAAAAGGAACTTTCCAATAGAATAGCGAACATAGAAGAATTTGTTTATTTAAGTAATACCCTGACACTGGAAGAAAACACTCAACTGCTCGCACCTCTCAAAGAATTTGTCCCTGTTCCCCTGGACGATTTTATGATAAGGTATAACCTGCGGGGTACGTGGGATGGATACGGTTACTGGCTTTTGCCTCCCAATAGCCCAAGACCTGGATACATCGCTAGAATGAGGAGGAAATAAAGGGATGCAGTTGCTGGAGATGACACTGGATGAACTAAGAAAAGTTCTTGTGGATGAAGGTTATGAAAAATATAGAGCTTCTCAGATATTCGATTGGATCTATAAAAAGAAGGTTCTCAATTTCTCTAATATGACGAACCTTCCGAAAGATTTCAGGAAATTTCTGTCTGGAACCTTTCGATATCCTGAAATGACAATAGTTCGAAGAAGTCTTTCAAAAATAGACGGCACTGAAAAATTCCTTTGGAAGTTGCATGACGGTGAGTTTATAGAATCGGTAATACTGAGACATCCTGATCATACAACCTTTTGTATTTCCACACAGGTTGGTTGTCAGCTCGGCTGCATCTTTTGTGCCACAGGAATGAGTGGCTTTAAACGTAATCTCAGCGTCTCAGAAATAGTGGGGCAGGTCATCTTTATGGAAAAATCCATGGGAAAAAATGTTACCAACATCGTATTCATGGGGATGGGAGAACCTTTCTTAAATACTGACAACGTTTTTAAATCCATTGAAATCCTGCATGAGCCCGCGGGAAGAAACCTTGGAATACGGCACTTCACCATCTCAACTGCTGGCATCCCGGAAGGAATCATAAGACTCGCTGATTCAGGAATGGACGTAAGATTATCACTTTCACTGCATGCAGCCACAGATGAAAAGAGAAGCATGTTGATGCCGATAAACAAACGATACAACATTCAGCAGCTCATGGCGTCTCTTGAATATTATCAGAGGAAAACAAATCGGAGGATCACCATTGAATATATCCTCATCGATGGTATAAATGATTCAATAGAAGACGCGAAACAGCTGGCAAAATTATTTAAGCACCTCAAGATATTCGTGAACATCATCGCGATTAATCCCGTTGTTCCAACCCTAAAAAGACCTTCCAGAGAAAAAGTGGAACGTTTTGCGATAGAACTGAAAAAGCACGGAATCGAAGCTGCAATCAGGACAGAAAAAGGAAGTGACATAGATGCAGCATGTGGTCAATTAAGAAGAAAAAATCTTCAGGAGGAGAGAGCTTGACTGAAAAAAGGAAAAAGGGTGTAGTTATCAGATTTGGTAGTAGAACAATGGTTGTGGCTGACTTGCATACCAAAAAGAGGTACATCTGCAACATGCCAGGACGTTTTAAGCTACAGGGAATTCGACCGATAGTAGGCGACATTATTGAGTTCATTGAGACAACAGAATCGATGGGAAGAGTGGAAAATATTCTTCCCAGAAGAAACGAGCTTTTAAGACCGAGGATAGCCAATATCGACCAGATAATACTCGTAACCTGTTTGAAAGAGCCTACTGTTCCTCTGTATATCGTGGATAGGTTCCTCGTTCTCGCTGAACACAGCGGTTTGCCAACGGTAATAGTAGTAAACAAAACGGATCTCCTCACGTCCCGTGATCCGTTGAAGAAGTTTTATCATATCTACGGTGAGTACTACAACATTCTTGAGGTTTCCGCAAAGGAAGGAACGAATATAGACCTCCTCAAAGAAATCTTCAAGGGTAAGGTTTCTGCCATGGCTGGAATGTCCGGAGTAGGAAAAAGTAGCCTGTTGAACGCTATAAACCCCGGTCTGAGCTTAAAAACCTCGGAAATATCCACAAGATTAGACAGAGGCAAGCACACCACAACCTATTCAGAACTCCTCGAGTTCGACTTTGGAGGATACGTAGCCGATACTCCCGGGTTCGCTTCTCTTGAACTTCCGTACGATATGGAACCCCAAGAACTTCAGAATTTCTTCAGAGACATCTCGGCACATAAAGGTATGTGTGCTTTTTCAAATTGTGTACACGTTGAAGAACCGGGATGTTACATAAAGGAGCTTGTTGAGACCGGTGATATTCCCATGAGTCGTTATGAAAGTTACCTTAAGATGTATAATGAGCTTTCCGAAAGAAAAAAAGGACGCAAAGGAGGCAGGAGATAAATGGCTCTGGTTTCACCTTCCATACTGGCGGCGGATTTCGCCAACCTTTCTGCTGAAATAGACAAGATCAAAGATGCCGATTTCATTCACGTGGACGTCATGGACGGGGTTTTCGTCCCCAACATAACCTTTGGGACACCTATAATGGAAGCCCTTAATAAGCTGGACACACCACCATTGGATGTTCATCTCATGATTGACAATCCATCACAGTACATAGAGAAATTCGCCAATCTCGGTGCCTCAATACTCGCGGTTCATATAGAAGCTGAAAGGCATCTTCACAGACTTGTCGATCGAATTAAAAGCCTCGACGTTGAAGCTTTTGTCGCAGTTAATCCCCATACACCCGTATCTGCGCTTGAAGAGATCATACAATTTGTCGATGGTGTTCTTATCATGACAGTTAACCCTGGCTTCACGGGCCAAAGCTTCATTCCCGAAACAGCTCAAAAAATTGCCAAGCTTGATCACTTAAGGAAGGAAAAAGGTCTGAATTTCAGGATCGCTGTTGACGGTGGAATAAACCTGAAAAATGCACAGACAGTCGTCGATTACGGGGCAGATATACTCATCATGGGAGCCGCTATCTTCAGATCCGAAAATCCTGCAGAGGTTATACAAAAAGTCAAGGAGTTGAAAAAATGAAAGTTTATCTTGTTTCCGGGAATACCCATAAATTGCTGGAAATACAAAAAATAGCCCCAGAAGGCGTTGAGATAGAGAGTATAACATCTCTTGATGTGTCCTTAAACATCGATGAAAACGGAGACACCTTCATTCAAAACTCAATAAAAAAAGTTGAAGCCTTTCGAAATTTGGGTGTTCCCCTTATAGCAGATGATTCCGGCCTCGAAATCGATGCGCTTGACGGTTTCCCTGGCGTGCATTCTGCGCGTTTCATGGAAGAGCATTCTTACGAAGAGAAAATGCAAGCAATCCTCGAAAAACTTGCGAACGTCGAAAACAGAACCGCACGTTTCCGATGCGCCGCAACCTTTTTTGATCCGAAAAATTTCATCCTCCTCGCAGCCGAAGGAACGGTAGAGGGCACAATAGCCTTAGAAATAAGAGGCAACAAAGGTTTTGGATACGATCCTATATTCATTCCCGAAGGTTATAAGAAAACCTTCGGCGAATTAGGGGAAGAAATAAAAAATCGAATAAGCCATCGTTCGAGGGCTTTCAAGAGACTCTTCGAACTTCTTCACCTCTATATCTTGCATGAAAGAATATGATCAACCCCACGATCATCAGAATCACAGAAACCAGCTTTGCGGTTCTCAGCTCACCGACATAGAGGCTGTCAAGCCTCAATCCTTCTATGACGAATCTACCCATGGAATAGAGTATCATGTACAATCCCGTTACCTCACCGTACCGCTTTCGCTTCTTCATGTAATTGAACAGAACGATAAATACAAATATATCCCAGAGACTTTCGTATAAGAAGGTTGGGTGAAAGTACTTATACTGCGTGTATCCCGGCACTCTGTATCCCCGGGGAACAAACATCTTCCACGGTAGATCTGTTGGGGCACCGTAAGCTTCGTGATTCATGAAATTTCCCCACCTGCCTATCGCCTGGGCGAGAGGCAAAACAGCCGTAAAAATATCCGAAGCCTGAAAGAACCGGATCCCCGCCGATTTTTTCAAACGGGTGTAAAGAAATCCCGCGAACAACCCTCCGAAGAAAGCCCCATGGATTGCAAGACCACCGTTCCATATTTTGAAAATCTCTATGGGATTGTCACGGTAGTAATCGAAATTAAAAGCAACATAATACAATCTGGCACCGATTATTCCCGCGATTATTCCCCAAAATACCATTTCCACCAGATAATCTTCTTTAATACCTTCCTTCAAAGCGAAATTCCTTCCAAGGATATAGGCGAGAACAATCCCGGTGGCGATAAGCACACCATACCATCTCACACTGAAAGGACCTATGGTTACTATTATCGGATCAACGATGAGTTCACCGGAAAAAGTTACTTTAAGGAAGAAAAAAAGTGCAACAGCTGCAACCGCACAAAATACGCCAAGAATAATTCTCCTCTTTTTCAAAAAAATCCCCCCATTAAAACTGCGTGCGGTTTTCCGCACGCAGTTTATATTCTTTATCTCTTACTCTTTGTTTTCTGAATTCTCCGAACCTGCTTCTTCCTTTTCTTCTTCCTCTTTCTGTTCTTCAACGGGTTCATCAGCACTAATCTCTTTTATTGTGGCTTTTTCCACGATAAGGTCCTGTACTTTCGTTCGACGTATGTTCTCTACAATATCGTTTCTAATATCTTCTCTGGTTTTGACAATCTCTTTTGCACGTTCCGGTGAAATTCCCCAATAGGTCGAAAGTTCTTCTGCGGTCTTCATAACCTCTTCATCGGTTACTTCGATTTGTTCTTTTTCTGCTATCTTCTCAATGGCTGTGTTCTTTTTCAATTCGTTGAGAATACCCGTTTTGAATTCTTCATAAAGCTTTTCTTCACTGCCAGCCTGCTTCAGATAAGAATCATAAGTGTTCTCTTTCTTTGCGTTTTCTATTGCCCTATTGACAAAATAGTCCAGTGTTTTTTCAGAAATCTCAAGTTCAACAAGCTCTGCTAATTTATCCTGTACCTGCTGGCGCAGGAAATCTTTCTTCCAGCTTTCGAAAGCCTCGAGCCCTTCCTCTTCCAGTTTCTTCTTCAGTTCCTCCAGGGTGTTCACTTCAGAGGCAACACTTTTGGCAAATTCATCATTAAGTTCCATAAGCGTTCTCTTGAGGACTTCCTTAATTTCTATCTTGTAATGGTATTTGTTGTTTGAGTTTTCAAAGGTTCTGTCAAATTCAACGATATCTCCCTTTTTCTTTCCAATTACGTTCGTAACAATGGGTCTGTCATCATCTTCAACGATCAGTATTTCCTGTGTTTTATGATCGGCAATTATCTTGCCATCCTTTTCTATCGTGTACTCAATGTTAATAACATCACCAATTTCAGCTGGCCCGTCCTTTGGTTCAACTATAGCCGCTTCGTTTCTAAGCTCCTCGAGTTTGTTATCCACGTAATTGGCGAGAACCTCTTCCTGCTTGGGAACGGACAACTCCAGGCCAGTGTAATCCTTGAGTTCAACCTTTGGCTCGCGGTGAAGTTCAACTACGAAGACAGCAACATCACCTTCGATCTTTCGGTCAGCAATGACAGCAGGAATAAAAAGTTCTTCATCTTTGAGAGTATCCTCAATCTTCCTGGAAAGTTCTTCCAGAACCATATCTCTGAAATTTTCACCGAAAAAGGTCTCAATTATTCTCTTCGGAGCTTTACCCTTTCTGAATCCTGGTATCGTGTAGTTCTTGTTTACATACCTGACTATCTCATTTTCCGCTTCAGCGATCTCATCCGGTCCAAAGGTAAATTCAACTATTTCCACGTTCTTTTCTGCCTTAACAACATTTTTCTCCACAAAGAAACCCTCCTATCTTTTTTTCAGCTTTCTTGCCTGTCGATTATACGTTTCAATTCTATTCTATCGGTTAAACGAAGGTTATAATTCCACGAGTTCAAATTCACCTGTCTCTTCATCAAGCAAAACACACGTTGCATTATCACTGAGATAACCACAACTCTCGCCCGGATTGAGTATAAAAGGCTTTTCTTCCTCAAAAATATCAAATTCGTGGGTATGCCCATAAAATACATAGTCGAGATCTTTTAATCTATTGAAGGATATGGGCTCGTGCATTAGCATAACCTTTTTTCCGCTCACCACAACTTCATATGGTCCTTTTCTTATGGCATCTCCCAGTATACTCTTTAGCCCTAAGACTTCACCATCGTTATTTCCAAAAACCACATACAGTTCTCCGCTAAATCCTGCCAGGATTCTAGCGGCAAAAGGAGAAACTATATCACCACAATGAAATATAACACTCGCTCTCCGTTCTTCAGCGATCCGAACAGCTTTTTCCAGGTTCTCGAGATTATCATGAGAATCTGCCATCACCAACCACATACTTTCACCACCATTGTAAAATTTGGACATTTCGCATACAATTATACTGCAGTGAAGTGCCTTTAGAGAATTGTTTTTACTAAATTTTGAATTGGAGATGGGATCTTTGCCTAAATATGTATTGCGAATGGTTAAGGGAGGTATTATAAGGTATCTTTCCCACCAGGAGACAAGTACGGCCATTGAAAGAACCCTTCGACGCGCAAAGCTTCCGTTGTCTTTTACAAAAGGATACCACCCGCACATAAAGTTGAGTTATTTACCCGCTGTTCTAACCGGGGTAGCTACTGCAGCTATCTATATGACCATAGAAACAGAAAGCCCTGTTACTGATATAACAGAAAGGATTTCGAAAGCGGCACCTTTTGGGATATCATTACTCAAAGTCTGGGAGGTTGATGAAAAATTTGATTTGCGTTCCGTAGCTGATTCCTACCAATATTTCTTGTTCTTGCCAAAAAACTGCTTCGATCCATCTCGTTTTTCCGAAGCTACAGAGATAACCAAACAAACGAAGAAATCTCGGAAAATCTTTTTAGCTAAAGAAACGTATCAACATCTTTCCGTCTCAGCGCTGAGGAACTACTTTATGGTAAAATATTTCCAGCCGATGGATAAATCATTGTCATATCAGCATCTTATAAAAATAATGAGCAAAGAAAAGAGCCTTTCTGAAAAAGGAATTTATGTTTTTGTGCTTGAAGCTTATAAAGATGGTGTACCCACGTCTAATATTCTGGATTATATAGGAGGGAAAAAGCATGTCAGGTCACAATAAGTGGGCGAATATTAAACACAGAAAGATGGCCCAGGACGCAAAGAAGTCCAAGATCTTCACCAAAATAATAAGGGAGCTAATGGTAGCCGCACGTGAAGGCGGAACAGACCCAAACACGAATAATGCTCTTAGAGCCGCCATAGAAAGAGCAAAGGCTGCCAACATGCCGAAAGACACCATGGAAAAGGCTATCAAAAAGGGTGCTGGAGAACTTGAAGGACAGTCCTTCGTAGAAGCTTTATATGAAGTTTACGCTCCCGGTGGAGTTGCCATGCTTATAAGAGCTCTCACAGACAACAAAAACAGGACGGCCCAGGAAATCAGGCATCTGCTTTCCAAACACGGTGGGAACATGGCTGAAAGCGGTAGTGTTGCCTGGATGTTCGAAAGAAAAGGTGTTATAACCGTCCCAAGATCCGAGATTTCTGACATGGATGAATTTCAGCTTCTTGCAATTGACGCCGGCGCCGAAGACATTCAGGATGAAGAGGATCCTGTTAGAATAATAACTGCTCCTGAGGAAGCATCTAATGTTAAAAACGCACTGGAAGAAAACGGTTATACGGCTTCTTACGAACTGACCTATATCCCGAAGAACACCGTATCTGTCAGTGGTAACGACGCTGAAAAACTTTTGAAGCTTCTAAATGTCCTCGAAGATAACGATGATGTACAGGAAGTTTACGCAAACTTCGAGATGGATGACTCCGAAATGGAAGCTTTGATGGAGAAAATGCAGTAACATTCAGCCGCCTCTTAAAGAGGCGGCTTTGAGTCTTCAAATGACTTTCCCGAGGTGATACAGTTGCTTTCTTCTTTTGGAATCGTTCTGGTGGTCATATTGGACCAGCTATCAAAACGTATTGTGGAAAACAGCATGAATTATTTCCAGCGTATAGACATTCTGGGAAAAATTCTCGGATTCCGTTACGTTCACAACAGGGGTGTCGCTTTTGGAATGTTCAGCGGAGTAGAGGGGATCCTTATTGCCTCAATTTCTACCACAATTATCATTGGTCTTCTCATATTCGGGGTTATTTTCAAAAACAGACTTTCGAAAATAGAGCAATTTTTCTTCGGGATGATCATTGGTGGTGCTCTTGGAAACCTGATAGATCGCCTGAGACTTGGTTATGTTGTTGATTTTATAGAACTCCCGTACTGGCCTGTTTTTAATGTGGCCGATACGTCTATCGTTCTTGGAACAATTCTTCTTTTGTTCCTATACTATCGGAGGGAACACAGTGCCAGAAGAACAGATTGTAACCAATCGTGAAGACGGATGGCGACTGGATAAATTTCTCTCTGAAAAGGCTCCTCAATGGGTTTCACGTACCGCAATTCAACGACATATAAAAGATGGAGGAGTTCTAGTAAACGGGGAGAAAAAAAAGGCCAGTTATCGTGTGAAAAGCGGCGACATCGTGACTTATACATTTCCAGAAAAAGTTGAACCCGGTACTGTGGAACCCGAAAACATCCCTCTAAATATAATCTACGAAGATCACGACATCATTGTCGTAAACAAACCTCCGGATATGATAGTGCACCCCGTTCACAATAAAACCTCTGGAACACTCGTCAACGCTCTTTTGAATTATTGTAATGATTTACAGGGTATTGGCGGAATTATGAGACCAGGTATTGTTCACAGATTGGATAAGGAAACGAGCGGGGTTATAGTTGTTGCAAAAAACGACCGAGCACATAATTCTCTTGTACAACAGTTCAAAGCACGAACGACAGAAAAATATTACCTCGCAATAGCCAGAGGAAAAACACCCCTTCAGGGAGAAATAAACTTCTCTCTAGCACGTCATCCAGTTAACCGATTAAAAATGACTGTTTCAGCCACAGGCAAGGAATCTCACACGCTCTTCAAAACGATCACCTATTTCGGAAATATAGCCTCTCTGGTTCTTGCAAAGCCCAAAACAGGAAGAACACATCAGATCAGGGTGCATTTTAAAGAAATAGGCCATCCTTTACTCGGTGATAAATTGTATGGAAGACACAAAGACGATATTATACTTGGGGCAGAAAGGCACATGCTCCATGCCTTGCAGATATCTATCCACCATCCCCGGACAGGGGAAAAAATGACCTTTGTCGCACGCGTTCCAGAAGATATGCTAAAGGTCATCAGAAACCTTTTTGAGTTAAGGAGAAAACAATTATGAGGGTCGCTTTTGTTGTCACCTCTCATGAGCTTTACGCTTCTATTCTGAATCCTAAAGAAACGGCATTTGCTCTCAAAAAAGAAGGATACGATACTTGTATACTCATAGATTCCTCCCTATCCTCATCGATTCTCTGGTTCAGAATGCTCAAAGAACAGGGGATTAATGTTATTCCTGGACTAAAAAAGGAAACCAGGTATTACATCCCGACGTCGTCTCAAGGTTTCTTACAACTAATAGCTCTGGAAAATGAACTGACAGATTCTCCAGAAGATGTGGTGGTCATCGAGGGAGTACCCAAGAATCTGGATGAGACTTCGGAGATTCCTGTATGGGAAAGCAGGTATGTGGATCCCAGGCAAAAAAACCTCTTTAAAATATATATTTCACTTGGAGAAAAAAATATCCCCGAAGCGGATTACCATCTTCTAACCGAAGAAGAATACAAAAAAATCATCCAACCGAATATCGGCGTTCTAGAATCGGCACTAAAAGAACCTTTTGAATTACCCAGATTCAAACATAAAATTCCAGTTCACACCACAATAGAAGAACTAAGGGCACTTGCCATTGAAGGCCTTAAAGAGGCTGGAATAACAGATAAGAAATATCTCGAAAGACTTGATAAGGAACTCAAAATAGTTCAGGACAAAGGATTTCAGGATTATTTTCTTCTTATTGCTGAAATAGTCAAGCTGGCAAAAAGTATCGGGTGCTGGGTAGGGCCCGGAAGAGGTTCTGCCGTTGGTTCATTACTCGTTAGAGCCCTTGGAATCACGGCTGTAGATCCTCTGAAATACGATCTTTACTTTGAAAGGTTCTTGAATCCAGCAAGGGAAGATTTCCCCGATATAGACCTCGATGTTGAAGATGAAAAAAGGCCAGAGTTGATTCATAAAATCACTGAACATTTCTCCAGTGAAAAGGTCTGCCTTATACAAACCATGGGGACCTTTTCTTTCAGGTCCGCCGCAAGAGCCCTCGCAAGAAAGATGAAAGTCTCCGAATCGGAAATTCGCAACCTTATCTCCTGGAGCAGAAATGGAAAATTTCTGCCATCTTCTCTGTCAAAAGATAAACGCATGACTTCAATCTTCAAATTCGCAAACCAGCTATCAGGACTTTATAGCACTCTTTCGGTACATGCAGCCGGGATAATACTTTCAGAAGAAGATCTGAGAACCATCATTCCCCTCAGGAAAAGCGATGAAATATACATATCGCAATGGGACATGAAATCCCTCGAATATCTGGGATTTCAAAAGGTTGATTTACTGGGATTGAGAAATCTTTCCCTCTTAAGAAAATTATGCGAAGGAAAAGAACCATGGAACAAAAATCCCGATAACAGAAAAAGTTTCGCCATTCTTTCCCGGGGTTACACCACGGGAATCTTCCAGATTGAAGGTAATGAAGCAACAGCAATAATAAAAAAGATTTCTCCTGAAAACCTCGAGGACCTCGCAATTGGAATTGCCCTGAACAGACCCGGCCCTATATCCTCCGGGATAACAAGAGAATACATAAGACGAAGACGTTTCTTGAAGGCAATTGGAAATTACACAGCCGGAGAGCACATTGCTTCTCTGGAAGATACATTGGGATTGCTCATATTCCAGGAGCAGGTAATAAGACTGGCCATTTCTGAACTGAAGCTCAAACCAGAAGAAGGTGAACTTCTTCGTAGAGCGTTATCTAAAAAAGATACCGAAACCATTGAAAAGCTCGCTGAAGTTGTTCAAGAAAGAAGTCCGGAAAATTCTGAAAAAATAAGCAAATATCTTGAGTTTCTGAGGGATTTCTCTGGATACAGCTTCAACAAGTCCCATAGCATCGCTTATTCATTGTTATCCTATTGGATCGCTTATCATAAGGCAAATAATCCCGTACTCTTCTACAAACTTCTGATCCCGTTGATGGATAGTGGTTCTCGACTACGTGCGGCGGCAGAGGCCCGGGAATTGGGACTCAAGTTCTCAATTTTTAACCCTGGAAATAGAAACAACATAATCCTTGTACCGGGTGATTTCAGACCATCTCTAACAAAGATAGATACCTCCAAACCACCCAAGGAGGAAAACTTCTTTGCTTACGTACGAAAAAATCGTAATTATCTCACTGCCGCTGATCTCGAATTCTTAATAAAAACAGGATTCTTTGATCAATACGGAAGCAGGATCAAGCTGCTCAAAGACATAAACAATGCCCTTTCCGGCGTTGATCCTGACCTGAAATCCGTTCTGAAAGTCTTTGGGTACAAGGAGGAAGAAATAACTGAAGAAATGGAGTCACTGGTTGAAAAAGCTGCCATGGAATTTGAAACCTTCGGATTCAACCTTACGGAATTTGAGGTAGAACTTGATGAAAAAAACAAAGATTTCGTTGACGGAACATTGACTTCCTTGGTTGCTGGCTCTTGCACAGGAATTGCTGCTTTCGTTGCGATAAATGCTAGCGGAAAAAAATTCATAACCGATGGGCGAACCCTTCTTCCAGTAAAATTTCGCGTTCCAGAAAAAGGCTTCGTGGTTTTCAAAAAGGGACATTTTGGAGAAAAATCGATTTTTAGTGAAATACATACAGTAACGAGGATAATAAACGGACCGGTACCTATAGACCATCTTGAAAAAGCATCCGAAAAAAACACACTCATCATTGACACAGGCAAAAAAATAAAACTACATGGTATGAAAACCAGAGATTTTGAAGTTGATGAAATAGTCATTGGAGGTGAATCATGAGAGTTTACATAGTCAGACATGGCTCAACAGAATGGAATCTTACCGGGAAATGGCAGGGAAGCTCTGACGTTCCTCTAAGCGCTATCGGTATAAGAGACGCCACCCTGACAGCAAATTTTCTGGCAGACAAGGTTGAATCGATAGAAGCCATATATTCCAGCGATCTTTCCAGAGCAGCAGAAACCGCGGAGATAATTGGTGAACGCTTCGGAAAACCCCCTATAAAAATGAAGGAACTGAGAGAATGTAGAATGGATCTCTGGAGCGGACTGAAGATTGAAGAGATACTTGAAAAATATGGTAAAGAATTTCAGGAATGGCGAACAAATCCTGATGCTGAGATCCCGGACACAGAATCGCTAAATCAGGTACAGAAAAGAGCTGTTCGGGCTTTCAAGACAATTACTTCTTCTTTGTCTGACGAAAGCAATATAATCATCGTTTCTCATGCATTGTGGATAAGGCTGCTTCTCTGCAGGGTTCTTAACATACCTATCCAACAACACAGAAAATTCAATCTCTGGAATTGTTCTGTTACCATATTAGATTACGATTCGCGCTTTGGCTGGGTAGTTGATACCCTCAACTACTATTTCCACCTCGAAGTGGATACTAAAAAAGCCATCGAAAACAGGTAACATGAAGCTTCACGTTCATTTTATACCATACGAAGAAATCACCGCGCCTGTTGCGGTAGTCATCGACGTTTTAAGGGCAACCAGCAGTATTGCTGTTGCTCTAGCGTCAGGAGTTGAAAAAATATACATCGCTGGCGATCTTTCAGAAGCTGCGGTATTTAAGAAACTTCATCCAAAGGCTTACCTGGCTGGCGAAAGAAACAGCGTTAAAATAAAGGGCTTTGACTTTGGGAATTCACCGCTGGAGTTTCTAAAACTAAAGAAGGGTAGCGAGTTAATACTGACTACCTCAAACGGTACAACTGCTATCAAAAAAAGTATGCAATCAGAAAGACTCTTTACAGCCTCATTTCTAAATGCAGGAATAGTGGTAAATAAAATACTGGAACTAGGTGAAGACACGCAACTTATCTGCGCAGGATCCGATGGTCATCCTTCACTCGAAGACACTCTTTGTGCAGGATACATTGTCAACGAGGTCTCTCATGTTTCGGAACTCACAGATGCCGCTAAAATCGCATTAAACCTTTACCTTAGGAACTCTGAAAGAATAGAACAAGTACTGTCTCAGGATTCTTCCCATGGTACCAGATTGGTTTCTATTGGATTTGAAAAAGACGTTGCCTTTTGTGCTAAAATTAATGTGTTTAATGTTTTACCAACTCTGGTTGATGGGGCACTAACGAAAGGAGAATAGAAATTGCGCGCAGTTTCCGCTGCTTTTTTTATTGCGGCTATTGTTGCCTTCCTGATCAGCCTTATATATTTTGAGCTAGGAACGCGAAGTATGAGAAAAGGCAAAAAGCCGAAGAGCTATGACAAAAAAGGATTTAGATTTTTGGCAATCGCTGGTATATTTGCTGGTATTTCTTTTCTGATAGCATTTATATTATGACGGTCTAAGGGGGTTAGACTATGGAAAGAAAGATCGCGTTGGAGGAAATCGTATCAAAGCTTCCAGGTGTCAGAGGAGCAAAGGTGCTTATAGACAGCGACGGAGAACCAAAAGAAATTCACATTCTGGCGGATATTAAGAAGCCTGCAAAACAGCTCGTTAGAGATGTTGAAACGGCTATTTATGCTGCTTCTGGAATTAGAATTGACAGAAAGATAGTTAGTGTTGCACAAATAGCAGCAGATGAGGATGAGGGTCTTGCCTCCCATTATGAGAGTACCGATGTAATTCCTTCCGCAAGGTTCAATTTGATTTCAGTAAGAATAGAGACAAATCGAAGAAAACTTACGATAACCGTGACTGTGGATGATGATGGAAAGGTACTAACTGGAAGTTCTATTGTAGATATAGATGACGATGAAAAGTACATAGCAGCGGTGGAAGCCACCGTGGCAGCGATAAGAGAGTCAATTCCCAGCTTCAGGGTTGAGGTTATCGAACGCATTCAATATGGTCTCAACGACATTCTTCTTGTTGTCTGCTCCGCGATAATCAAAGGCAGACGCAGAAAAGAAGCAGGAGCAAGGCTCTTCAGGAAGGATAGCTTCAATGACGTTGTCCTTGTTATATTGGATACATTGAATAGAATGTAGCTCAAAACCTGGAGGTGCCAAGATTGAAATTTTCAAACTCCATTACCTCTGTTTCACCATCCGTTACCCTCGAATTCAATCAGAAAGCCCTCGAAATGCTTTCAAAGGGTGAAGATGTGGTAAAGCTCACGGCTGGCGAGCCAGATTTTCCAACCCCTAAACCTATAATAGAAGCTGCCGTTGAAGCCATGCGAGAAGGTAAAACCAAATACACCAACGCTTCTGGAATACCTCTTTTGAGAGAAAAAATCTCTGAAAAACTGCGTGTGGAAAACCATCTGAATTATTCTCCAGACGAAATTATTGTAACCAACGGTGGAAAACAGGCTCTTTACAACACACTTTCAGCAATACTGAACCCGGGAGACGAAGTGATTCTCTTTGCTCCTGCCTGGGTTAGTTATGGTGCACAGGTTAAAATGTGCGGAGGAATTCCTATCTTTGTAGGGACAAAAATGGAAGATGATTTCTTGCCGAAAATCAAAGACATAGAAAAAGCGATTTCGCCTCGCACCAGGGCTATGATTATAAATTCTCCAAACAACCCGACCGGAACAATGTATCCAGAGAGTCTTCTTACAGAACTGGCGAATCTTGCAAAATCCCAGGATATATTCGTCATTTCAGATGAAGTATACGAAAAACTTTCCTTCGATGAAAAGCACTTCAGTATCGCTTCTATCGAAGGAATGAAAGACCGTGCAGCAGTGATAAATGCTTTTTCAAAAGCCTATGCTATGACTGGGTGGAGGATTGGTTATGTGGCTGCTCCACACTCCCTCGCAAAACAGATAGCTAAGATTCAGAGCCATCTTTCTTCCAATGTGAATACCATGACTCAATATGCCGCTGTAAAAGCTTTCGGGGTCGACATAAGTGAAATGCTTGAAGAATTCATAAAGAGAAGGGAATACGTAGAAACTCGGTTGAAAAAAATAGGCGTGCCCTTCTCTCATCCTAAAGGAGCATTTTACTTTTTTATTGACATAAGAGATTATTTGACTGAAACGTACCCGGACTCCCTGAGCTTCGCTATTGCCCTTCTTGAGAAAGCCAAAGTGGGAATGATCCCCGGTAGCGCTTTCAACGCCGAAGGATTTATAAGGCTTTCTTATGCGAGCTCAATTGAAACACTGAAAAAAGGGCTGGATAGGTTCGAAGGTTTTTTGAAAAAATCTGATAGATAAATATTAAACCTATTTGTTCATCTTCCCATCCATCTGAGGCCCCATTTAAAATCTTCAGAAACAAATCTGACGCTGGAGAACTCTGATTTAGCCAATTGATCCAACATGGAGTTCAGTGCACTTCTGAAAGCAGGCTGGTTGTTTCCGGTTTCAATTTCCATAAGGCATTCCACAATGGCTGCCAGCAGATCCGCTGATCTTACCATTTCTCCCTCTTTTCCAGCAAAAGGATCTAATATTCTGGGCTTTAGTTTTTTCACAAGTTCAGAATCCATTGAATCAAAGATCCTTTGATTAACCATATGTTCCTCAACCCTGGATATAACTTCCTCAAATCCTGGAACTTTTTTCTTCGTTGGAGTTATGATGTCGCCGGTAACACTTTCAGGAATATCATGAAACAACGTCCTTTTAACCACCTCAACCAGGTCCACCGAATTTCCGTTCTGGTTCTCCGTGTAAGCAAGCAGAAAACCTGAAATTGCCACATAGAAAGAATGTCCCGCAACGGTTGTTTTCACGTTTCTGTTGAGCCTGTTCCACCTAACAGCACTCAGTAACACAATCAACGCACGTCTATAATTCTCGAACCAGTCACTGTTTACCAATGCCTTATACGGCTGGAAATCATTGAATTCTTTCAGTGTTTCTTTTAGCCTTCTCAAAGGTTCTTCATAAAATTCAGGGAAGAAACGCGAGTGAATCTCCGCTTCGAGCTTTGCAGATAACAAATCTGCCACGGTGATTATCCTGCCTTCAGGAGATTCGTCCCTGGCGTTCAGAATTGTCTCTGAAAAATCTTTTTTTGTTTTTTCTGGTAAAATAGAAACGACCTCTTCAACAGCGGTGCTGAAAACAGCGTCCCATTTTTCTGGAGCAAATTCCTTTATAAGAACTTTCGTATCCACAGAAATATCCGAGAGCACACATTTAGGAAGTTCTTTTAAAAGAATCCTTTTTAAAAGGTTTTGTTCGTTGATTTTTTCACCGCCAAGGTTGGCGAGTTCTGACATCAGAAGGGAGAACTGAGCAGAAATGAAGGCATTCTGGGCCTCGTTGGTTCTCATTATCGTTGGTAGATTGTTCCAGCGATACATTGTAAATAAGTTGGTCGAAAGTTCTAATAGTTTTACTATCCACTGATACATGTTTTTAACCCTTCCTTCCGTTTTTTCCTTGAACCCCGCTACTGGATTATTGTATCATATCAAAGAAATATAAAGGAAAAGAGGCGAGAATATGTTTGTGAAGAAATGGATAAATCGTGCATACCCAACCTTTAACAAGAAGGATACTGTCGGTAAAGTTCTTGAAGAATGCGAAACTTACGAGGTTGCCGTCGTTGTTGCTCACGATGACGAAGGAAAACTCGCGGGAATGACCAGGGCCAGTAAACTAATGAATGAAGACCCTGGAAAACCAATAAAGGAACTTCTTGAAGAACCAGCTTATTACTGTTACGCTGAAGACTACATCGAAGATGCTATCTTGCTGCTAATTGAGAGCCACGATTTCGTGATTCCAGTTGTTTCACATGATATGAAACTGAAGGGGGTCCTCACTGTTTTCGATATTCTTGAAGCCTTAATGGAGTTCACTGCAATGGATCAAAAAGGATCAAGAATCTCCCTCCTCCTTGACGACAAACCAGGGGTTTTGAAAAAAGTTGTTGATGTTCTGGCTGAAAAAGAGATCAACATCTTGTCCATAGTTACCTCTCCAGAAGGCGAATCTAAGAAAAGAGTCATAATTCGAACCGATGAAACAAATTTGAAAGAGATAGTTGAAGTTCTTCAAAGCAACAATATAAGCTTCGAAACGGTAACAGAAGAGGAGGGATTCTGTGCTTGAGTTATGGAAATATACATTCCTCGGTATCGTTCAAGGGCTCACCGAGTTTTTGCCCGTTTCTTCTTCTGGTCATCTTACAGTCATTTCAAAACTGATGAATCTTAATTTAGAAACGGAAACTCTCAAAGCTTTTTTTGCACTACTACATCTCGCCACTTTTTTTGCTGTTTTGTTTTTCACATACAAAGATGTCTGGAAAATAATCAGTGGTGTATTCAAGAAAAATGAACAACGTACTGCCTGGAAAATGATCGCATTGCTGTTGTTTGCCACACTTCCGGCGGTTGTTGTGGGATTAGGTTTCGAAAGTCAGATCGACAAAGCTTTTTCTGGTATCGTCTTTCCGGCATTGATGCTTCTGGTAACTGCCTTTTTCCTTATATTAGCTGACAGATTCAACGGCAACAAAAAGATCCTCGATTTAACGATTTACACCGCATTGATGATAGGTCTTTTTCAAGCAGTTGCTATTCTTCCCGGAATATCCAGAAGTGGTATGACCGTTTTCGCAGCCCTTCTTTTTGGACTTTCAAGAGAAGATTCTGTAAGGTTTTCTTTTCTTATGAGCCTGCCTGTAACCTTTGGGGCAGGAATTATTGAACTTTCAAAGGTATCAACTGAAACTCCCTACGCAATCTCTGGATTCATTGCCGCTTTCTTTGCGGGCATTGTAGGATTATGGCTTCTGAAAAAATTCGTTCTACACGGGAAACTGCGAGGTTTTGCCTTTTACTGTATAATTGTTTCGTTGATTGTTTTATCAATATCGGGAGGGATTTAGGTGCGCTTCGATTTACTGTTTGCTGGGAGTTCCGTCTATGTTCCCGGTAAGATCGATGCACCATCTAGTTCTGCCGCATTGCTGCGCGATGATGAAAAAACAGTGATAGTCGATCCAGGTGGTTATCCTTCTCTGAAAGAGCTTGAAACCGCACTAAACAGACTTGGAGTGTCTCCCGATGAGGTTACTGACATAATACTCACACATTTTCATCTCGATCACGCTTTTAATTCGATTTTCTTCCCAAATGCCACCGTTCACCTTCACAAAAATTACGCCACAAGAAAATACATCGCTTTTGGAACGATAATCGGAAGGATGTACGATAAAGTCATGAAAAGCTGGAAGAGGGTTTCCACCTTTGAATCTGGCAAACTTTGGGACTGTATAGAGATCATTGAGACACCGTACCACTCAAGAGAGCATGTTTCTTTACTTGTTGAGACTGATAATGCAGGTACCGTCTTATTCACTGGCGATATCTGTGATAGACAGTTCCATTATCACGAAATGCGAAAAGGCATGCGAAAAGATGAAGCCGCTAAGATAATGCTTGAGTTATTTGAAAAAGCCGATGTGGTTGTCTTCTCGCATGATTTTCCTTTATTCAAGAATAGGAGTGATGGATAGTGAAAATCCTGTTCGTTTCATACGAGGTCTATCCTTTAGCTAAAGTTGGCGGACTTGCTGATGTTGCAGGCTCATTGCCTAAGTATCTGGAAAAAGAAGGTGTAAGTGTACAGATAGCTATGCCCTTCCACAAAAAAGTGAAAGCTGACAATATAGAAAACACAGGAATTGTAATAACTACAAAACACCTGCCGGAGAAATACAGTTTTGAAATTTACAAAACCCCTCTTCCTGGAAGCGGCGTTCCTGTTTTCCTTTTCAAAAACGACCAGCTTATAGATTCCGACGAAGTTTATGAAGGAACAGATCTGGCACTTCAAGCCATCGCTTTCTCCGATGCTGTGGTGAAATTCGCTGAAACCCTGGAACCTGACCTGTTGCATGTTAACGACTGGCAACCGGCTTTAATTCCAGCTTACATCTCTGCATTTTACAACGGAAAACCAAAAACGCTGCTAACCATCCACAATCTTGGTTATCAGGGAGAATTCGATAAAAGTTATTTCTACAAAACCGGCTTGCCGGAAAAACTCTGGCAAGAAGGGAAAGCTGTAAAAAACGGTGCTTTTAATTTTCTGAAAACCGGAATCGTTACCGCAACCGCTATCAGTACAGTTAGTCCAACTTATGCGAAAGAAATTCAAACTCCGGAATATGGTGCTGGATTGGACGAAACCTTGAGAGCCTTAAGCGACAGGTTATTCGGTATTTTGAATGGGATCGATTATTCAGAATACAATCCCGCCACTGATAAGAGAATACCCGTGAACTTTGATATAAATTCACTGGAAAAGAAAAAAGAAAACAAGATAGCCTTACAGAAAGAACTCGGGCTTCCCGTAATCGATGTTCCTGTCATTGGTTTGATCTCCAGATTGGTCGAGCAAAAGGGATTCGATCTTATTGAAGCCGCTGCTGAAAAGATTCTAAGCAACGATCTTCAATTCGTTGTATTGGGAACAGGTGAGGAAAGATACGAAAGACTGTTCAAATCCCTGGGTGAAAGGTTCCCCGAAAAGGTCTCTGCAAACATTACCTTCAATGTAGATCTTGCTCAAAAGATCTACGCTGGAAGTGATATGTTTTTGATGCCGTCACGCTATGAACCCTGTGGCCTGGGGCAGATGTTCGCCATGAGATACGGAACGATTCCCGTAGTTCGCTTTACCGGTGGGCTTCGCGACACTGTAAAAGAATTCAACCCCGAAACGCTCGAAGGAAACGGATTTGGTTTTGAGGAATACAACCCAGACAAACTCTTAGAGGCTGTTGAAAAAGCTATCAAGATTTACGAAAACAAAACCCTGTGGAACCAACTGATGCTGAATGCAATGAATACCGATTGTTCCTGGGATAAATCCGCAAGAGAATACATAAAACTATACAAACATGTGTTGAATTCCGGGAGGGATATCTTGAATGCCTGAGCTCAGGAAAGATCCAATAATAAAAAGATGGGTAATTATAGCAACAGAAAGATCCAAAAGACCAAACGATTTTAAAAAACAACAGGATCAGAAAACCGAATCCGTTTTTTGCCCCTTTGATTACGGTAACGAACACACCACTCCACCGGAAATAATGGCTTTTCGTCCCGCAAACACTGAAAAAGATTCACCTGGATGGTGGGTGAGAGTGGTTTCAAATAAATTTCCGGCTCTCGATCCTAACTTAAAACCGGAAAAATTCGGTCACGGCATGTATGATGTCATGAGAGGATTTGGTGCACACGAAGTAATTATAGAAACACCAGAACACGATACCAGTATGGCGTTAATGCCTGAAAAACAGGTTCAGGAAGTTATCTGGGCATACCTGGAAAGGTTCAAGGCCCTTGAAAATGATCCTCGCATACGTTATGTCTTGATCTTCAAAAACCACGGTAAAGAAGCCGGAGCTTCTCTCCAGCACCCTCATAGCCAACTTATAGCAACCCCGATAATTCCCAAACGGGTTGTCGAGGAGCTGGAGGGAGCTCGCGACTATTTCGGGTTCAAGGAACGCTGTGTTTTTTGTGATATTGTTAATCAAGAACTGCTCGAAGGAACCCGTCTTGTGGAAGAGAATGATGATTTTGTGGCTTTTGAACCCTTCGCAGCAAGATTTCCATTCGAAACCTGGATACTTCCCAAAAAACACCAATATAATTTTGGAGATATAGATGAAAAAGAAGTTGAAAGCTTTGCTTCTATGCTAAAAAGAGTGCTTTATAGAATCTATAAGGCTCTGGACAACCCGCCTTATAATTTTATGCTCCACTCAGGATTTTCCGGTATAGAAGGAAAGAATTACTATCATTGGCACCTTGAAATAGTTCCACGATTGACCCGGGTTGCCGGATTCGAATGGGGTTCCGGATTCTATATAAATCCCGTTCCGCCAGAACACGCGGCAAAATACCTTCGAGAAGTCTCCATCGAGGAGGAATAGAAATGAAGATCAAAGTTGATAAAAAACTGATTTCTCACCTGGAAAATCTTGCAAAACTTGAACTAACGGATGAGGAACGAAAAAAACTCATGGAAGAACTGGAAAAGATCCTAAACTATATGTCGACTCTCGATGAAGTGAATGTTGATGATATCGAAGAAATGGTATCTCCTATAGAAAACTCAATGACTCCTCGGGAAGATAGAGCAAGAAAATTCGAACACATTGATTCCCTGATCGAGCTCTTCCCGAAAAAAGAAGGGCGATACCTTAAGGTACCCAAAATCTACTAATGGACGACATGTCTCTTAAAAAAGGAAAAGAATTTGAGGAAAGAGCAAGCAAGTTTCTCAAAAAGCAGGGTTACAAAATACTCGCAAGAAATGTTCGCTATTCTTTTGGAGAGCTGGACATAGTCGCAAGGAAAGGAAAGACACTAGTATTTGTGGAAGTTAAGGGCGGCAATCCGGATTTTCCACCACGAATGAGGGTTGACCGCGCAAAGTTAAGGCGTCTGGAACTTGCAGCTTACAAATACATAAAAGACTTTTCACCAAAATTCGAAGAATCCCGTCTTGACGTGATAGAGGTTTTATCCAACGGCGAGATAAATCATCTAAAAGGTGTTGGAAGGTGGTAGTAATATGATACGAACAGAAAAGGAAATACTTCAGGAATACCAGCGTTGGCTAGAAAATGCTTCGGCTGAACTTGTTCAGGAATTAAAGAGCCTTCCAGAAAACGAAATTAAAGAACGCTTTTTCAAAGATCTGGAATTTGGCACAGGAGGTATGCGCGGAAAAATCGGAGCTGGAACCAACAGGATGAACGTTCATACCGTTTCTCGTGCTACTTTAGGTTTTGCAGATTGGTTGCTATCTCAATACAGTGATCCATCCGTTGTTATCGCGTACGATACAAGAAAAATGTCGAAAGAATTTGCAGAAACCGCAGCAAATATTCTTTCAGGTAAGAAAATTCAGGTGTATCTATTTGAAGCCCCGGCTCCCACCCCTCTCCTGAGTTACTCTGTGAGAACTTTAAAATGTAGTGGAGGAATCGTTATAACCGCGAGTCACAACCCACCGGAATACAATGGATACAAAGTTTATACCCATGACGGTACACAGGCTGTTCCCAGATATGCTAATCAGATAATAACGAAAGTCAATGCCAATGACTTCTTCAATGATATACAAAAAGACTCATCATTGATCTCTCCAGTACCTGAAGATGTTATATCTTCATACACTGCTCATATAATTAACCTAATGGAAGAACTTTTCAGTGCAAAAGAAAGTCTTAAGGTTGTTTACACCCCTTTGCACGGTACGGGACGCGATTACGTAACAAAAGTTCTTGAAAAATTAGGACACGAGGTTATCAAAGTGGAAGAACAGTTCACTCACGATGGGAATTTTCCAACGGTGAAGTACCCCAACCCGGAGGATCCTGAGGCTTTTAAGTTAGCGCTAAGGTATGCCGGAAAAGAAGGCGCAGACCTTGTAATTGCAACCGATCCAGATGCTGATAGAATGGGTGTTGTATGCAAAACACGGGAAGGTTACAAAGCTTTGACTGGAAATCAGGTGGGGGTCATTTTCACCGCCTATCTGCTGGAAACTCTCAAGAACAAATTACCTGAAAAACCCTTTATAGTGAAAACCATTGTTACCACTGATATGGCCAAAACAATAGCTTCTAACTACAACGTTGAAACCCGTGAAACACTCACAGGATTCAAATTCATAGGAGAACTTATTGAGGAATCTATAATAAAGAAAACCGGGAACTTTATCTTTGGATTTGAAGAAAGCTATGGTTACCTCTATGGAATGCATGCAAGAGACAAGGATGCTGTTGTCGCTTCCGCATTGGTTGTAACCGTCGCAGCAGTTCTAAAAAAACGCGGGATCACCCTATGGCAGTATCTTGAGGAGCTCTATAGGCAATATGGCTATTACGACGAGAAACTCCTCAATTTCACTTACGAAGGAATTGAAGGGCTTGAAAAGATATCGAACATAATGAACTCTTTACGGGAGAAAACTCCGTCAGAAGTGGCGGGACACAGGCTCCTGAAATTTGAGGATTACTTAGAAGGGATTAAAGGGTTACCCAAATCCAACGTAATATCCTTAACCTTTGAAGAAGATTTGAAACTAATCGTCAGACCTTCTGGAACAGAACCAAAAATAAAATTTTATCTGATGACTAGAGGAAATTCTAAACAGGAAAGCACTCAAAAACTCCAGAAGCTCACAGATCTGGTAGAGAGGATTGTTGGAAGATGAACAGATACGCACACATTCTATACGATGATAATTCCTATTGTTCACCGAAAAGAGCCACCTTTGACTTTCGAACCAAAACGGGCCTGATGACAACCTGGTCTAAAGAACAGGCACAGGAGCTTTTAGAAAAGAAGTACTGGACATGCCTTAGCGCATATTCTCTCGAATGTTCTATAAGAAGAAAGATTACTTTTGAAAGGAAACACAGTGATGTCAATCTGTTGTATTTCAAATATTCAACAGAACTTCCCGAATCGGTTGAATCGTATTTCGATTTCGAAACGATCGAGACAATATCTAAGTTTTTCTCTTTAAGACAAATAACAGAAGATGTTTATACGATGCTGAAAGAATACGAAAGGGGCATCATGACTTTCGAGGAACATTTTTTCAGTAACTGGCTCATCAAAATCTTTGAAGAGTCAGAAGTCGAGGGAGATCGGAAATCCCTTGAAGTTTTTCTCATGAGGTATGTGGAGATTTTTGTAACCAAAATACTGTGGAACACCTACGGAGGGGATTTGAACCGTTTGAGAAAGGATTTATCCGCCATAGTTTACACCTATACCGAAATGAAGGATTTCTTTGAAGGGGTCTGAGGTGAAGTCATGAAGCGATTTGCAGCGGTTGTAGTTTACGATGGCAGTAACTTTTTCGGATACCAGATTCAACCAAACAAAAGGACAGTTCAAGGGGTTTTTGAAGAAGCCCTTGAGCGAATACATAAAGCAAAAATTCCAACTGATGGTGCAGGTAGAACCGATACGGGCGTACATGCTTACGGTCAGGTAATAGCCTTCACCTCGAACCTTGACCGGCTAACCCCCAAACATATGAAAGATGCTTTAAATGCTAATCTTCCAGATGACATATATGTACGGAGAATTCATGAAGTCCCGTCGAACTTCAGTCCAAGGTTCGCGGCAAAAAAGAGGATTTACCACTATTACATACTGAATACGAAAGAACCGGATCTTTTTCGAAGGAAGTATTTCTGGTGGTTTCCGTATGAGGTAGACTTAAATCGTATGCGTCAGGCGTCAAGATATCTGATCGGTGAACATGATTTTACATCCTTCAGAACCGGTCATGACGACAGAAGCACCATAAGAACAATAACAGGAATAAGGATTTTAAGGCTACAGAAAAACATCATTTTAATAAGAGTTGAAGGTATTTCCTTCCTCAGGAGAATGGTGAGAAATATAGTAGGTCTTTTAATGAGAGTTGGAACTGGTGGAATTGAACCGAAAAAAACAAAAGAAATCCTTGAAGCACGGGACAGATCAAAACTTCCTAGTTCAGCTCCTGCTCATGGCTTGGTGCTTCACAAGGTGATTTTTGATGAGTTTGAAACTTAGACTTGATGAATTGCTTGTAGCAAGAAACTTTTTCTCGAGCCGTTCGAGAGCCAGCGATATAATCAAACAGGGGAAGGTTTCGATTAACGGCAAGATTGTTAAGAAACCCGGGAAAAAAGTGCCTTTAGATATCAAAATAGAAATCAATGACCTCAAAGATTATGTTGGGAGAGGTTATCTGAAACTTGAAAAAGCATTAAAGGTTTTTCAGGTAAATCCTGAAGAGAAGCGCGTGTGTGACATAGGTGCATCAACCGGTGGTTTCACCCAGTTGCTTCTGGAAAAAGGTGCTAAGATTGTGTATGCTGTTGACGTTGGAAAAAACCAACTCCACGCCTCGCTCAGAAACAACCCGAGAGTCAAGATAATGGAAGGTACAGACGTAAGAAACCTATCTGTTGAAATGCTGAATGGTTATGTAGATATGATAACAGCCGACCTATCTTTTATCTCGCTGACAAAAGTGGTTGAGATTTTCGGAAAACTGTTGTGTGAAAAAGGAGAATGTATTGCACTTGTGAAACCTCAGTTTGAAGCGGGACCAGCTTTTGTACAAAAAGGAACAGTAAAAGATCCTGAGATTCATGATAAAATCCTCGAAAGAGTTATCAAAACTTTTGAACATGCTGGTTTTTCTGTTTGTGGGCTTGATTATTCACCAATAGCAGGGAAAAGCGGGAATATAGAGTATCTCCTGTACTGTAAATGGAAAACTAATGATAGTTCATTTGAATTAAATATCGTAAGTGAGGTTGTTTCGGAAGCATTTAACAAAATATTAGATAGATGATGGGTGAATAAAATGAAAAAAAGCCTGGTCTTTATTTTCATCGCTTTCCTTGGAATTTTTACTATCGCTCAGGAAACGCTGGATTTCGTTCCATCCAGTGCAGGATATTTTTTCCTATTGAGGGACACTCGAGGAAATCTAGATATTCTGAAAGAAAACACAAATTTTTTCTATACCTATCTTGCAGATGAAGGAGCCGGTATTGAAAGTCTTATGACCAGCACCATCGAAGGCATTCTCGATTCCGGAGTTTCCGGTGAACAGGTATTTAACCAGGCTCTAAGCGATGAAGTTTTAATAGCTGGCGAAAGCTTCTCTCTGAATTTAGAAGACCTTCTCACCTTCGATCCCTTCTATCTTATAAGCACTTTGAAATCTGACGGAATGATCTTCTATGTCGTCTGGAAGTGCAGCGAACCAGAAGTCCTTCTGGAGGTAATCTCCAAGCTAAGCAATACAAGTAAAATCATACAACCTGGTGAAAAAATAGGGGAACTGAGAAGCAATGGAGGCACACTCTTTTATTCTATAAAGGACGAATACTTGCTTCTTGGGAACAACAGCGAATCACTGAAGAAAGCTTTAGATGCTTATGATGGCAAAGTTGAAAGACTTGTGGATGTCTCAGAAAAAGTTAAAGAACTTCAAGAAAAGAGTACGCAGTACTGGATAACCGGGTACTTCCAGAGCGACAAATTCGACATAAATTTCGGTCTACATTTACCTTTCAAAACAAAAGACACCACTCTTTTTGCAAGACCTGAAGGACACACCCTGACCGCTACGATTTCACAAAGTACCCTTTTTATAAATCCAGAAGATCTCGATAGCCTTAGAAGCTCAATTGATGGAAAAGAAGGACTGGACACTCCGTTTTTTGGAGACTTTATTGTAACCTTTCCACACGACAGCATTAAAACCCTGAGAAGAGAACTTTCCCATTGGTTTGAAATGGATCTTGAATCCTATAGAGAACTCGCAGAACTTATGGGGGACATCGCAATGAAGAGCACCGGCTATGTCAGAGTTTACGGTGATCTTATCACAGAGGAATCTTCCCCGGTTATTAATCTGGAATTCAACATCTCAGAACAACTGGAAAAAGAGAAGGAACGCTTGCTGGAGTGGGGAGCTGAAAGATTCGAAGATAATGAAATCGAAATCTTCAAGCTCGAAAATTTCTTCGAAACACTGTATTTTATATTCCAACCTTCAAAATTGGTGGTTACAACCCTGGATTCCAACGAGTATTTCTCAAGACTAGAAAACGGGAAAGTCCTTACTAAAGATCCACAGTATACCTTTTTAAAACATCTTGGCATGACAGAAGACATAGCTGAGATCTTCGTGAATCTCGGGGAACTCTTTAGCTACATTCTCGGTCTAAATGTTGATTCAGCTATACTCTATCAGGAAACTGTGGATTCTTCTGGAACATTCATACACACGCTGAGAATATATTGAGGTGAATTATGAAAATTTTAGGAAAGCTTTTCGACAAGAACAAAAGAACTTTGAAAAGATACGATTCCATTGTAAAAAAAGTGAATGCTCTGGAAAAAGAAGTCAGGGAATACCCGGCAGAAAAATTTCCTCAGAAGACCCGTGAATTAAAAGAGAGGATAAAAAAGGGAGAACCATTGGATAATCTTTTGCCTGAAGCTTTTGCTCTTGTTCGTGAAAGTGCCAGAAGAACGGTTGGTATGAGGCATTTTGACGTCCAGGTAATGGGCGCCATAGCTCTCCACGAGGGAAAGATAGCCGAAATGAAAACCGGAGAAGGAAAAACCCTGGTAGCAACCATGCCCCTCTATCTGAACGCCTTGACCGGGAAAAACGTTCAACTCGCCACAGTCAACGACTACCTGGCAAGAAGAGATGCGGCGTGGATGGGACCAGTCTATGAATATCTAGGATTAACCGTTGGATACATACAATCATCCATGGATACATCAGATCGAAAAAAAGCCTATCAATCCGATGTAACTTACGGTACTGCCAACGAATTTGGATTCGATTATTTGCGCGATAATCTTGTCTACTCATTAGAACAAAAAGTGCAAAGAGACCACTACTACGTTATCGTTGACGAAGCTGATAGCATCTTGATAGACGAAGCCAGAACACCTCTGATCATTTCGGGACCAGCAGAGGCATCTTCAGAACTATACAGAAAATCCGCCTTCTATGCCAGACGCTTTGTGGAAAATGAAGATTTTATCGTAAATGAAAAAGAAAAAACGGTCAGTCTTACCGATAAAGGAATAGAAAAAGCCGAGAGACTCTTCGGGATTGATAATCTCTACGACCCAAATAATTATACTTACCTTTTCCATCTTTTGAATGCCTTAAAAGCCCGAACTCTTTTTAAAAAAGATGTGGATTACATCGTATCCAACGGGGAAGTCATTATCGTCGACGAATTCACCGGAAGACTTCTTCCAGGAAGACGTTACAGTGAAGGATTGCACCAAGCCATCGAAGCAAAAGAAAATGTCAAGATAAAAGAAGAAAGCATTACTTATGCCACTATCACCTTCCAGAACTACTTCAAGATGTATGAAAAACTCGCGGGGATGACAGGAACGGCTGCTACCGAAGAAGCCGAATTCGTATCAATATACGGTTGTGAGGTAGTGGTTATACCGACAAACAAACCAGTTCTCAGAAAAGACAAAGATGATCTCGTCTTCCGTACTGTAGAAGAAAAATACGCTGCTATTGTTGAGGAAATAGAAAAACGCTATAAGAAAGGCCAACCTGTTCTTGTTGGAACAACTTCTATAGAAAAGAGTGAATATCTGAGCTCTTTGCTTAGAAAAAAAGGCATTCCACATGAAGTCTTAAATGCCAAGCACCACGAAAGAGAAGCAGAAATAGTAGCCAAAGCTGGTGAAAAAGGTACTGTAACCATCGCTACGAATATGGCCGGTAGAGGAACCGATATAAAGCTTGGTGAGGGTGTCAAAGAACTTGGCGGATTATTCGTTCTTGGAACGGAGCGTCATGAAAGTCGAAGAATAGACAACCAGCTCATCGGTCGTTCCGGAAGGCAAGGGGATCCCGGAGAATCGAGGTTCTTCCTATCCCTCGAAGATGACTTGATTCGTCTTTTTGGCGGAGAAAAGCTCAAAGGTATTATGGACACCCTCAAAATAGAAAAAGGTGAACCAATCGAACATCCATTGCTGAGTAGAATAATCAACTCCGCTCAGAAAAAAATCGAAGGTATTCATTTCTCAATACGAAAACGCCTTTACGAGCTAGACTCTGTTGTAGATAAACAAAGGAGTGCTATTTACGCCCACAGGGATTGGCTCCTTAGAGGTGAAGACATCGATAAACATATCCATGAAATCATAGAGGATACGGTTACTCGCAGAACAGAAAATTGGGAAACTGTTCCCGCATATGAAGAGATAAAAACTTCCTTCGGCTTTCTACCTGAACGAATCCTGGAAGGTGTTAAAAGCTGCAAAAAACCTGAAGAGTTAACCAATATACTCATAGAAAACCTGAAAAAAGAGTATGAAGAAAAGAAAAAAGCCTTTGGCGATGAGTTCCCCAATGTGCTGAAATATTTAATGCTTCGCATGATAGATGAACGCTGGAGAAAACACCTGGAAGCAATAGAACATTTGAAGGACTCGGTGGGTTTAAGGGCTTACGGACAAAAGGATCCTGTGATAGAATTCAAAAAAGAATCCTATATATTGTTTGAAGAAATGGTCGATTCGTTGTACGATGACATTGTCAGCGTACTGGTAAGATTGATCAGAATAGATAGCGAAAAAACAAGAGAGAAAGCGCAGAAAGAGCTACAAAAGTTGAATTTCGTTCATAATGAATTTTCTGCCCTCAAAAAAGATGGCGGTAAACGTTCTAAAGAGAAAAAGCACGGTACTCATAGCAGAAGATTCAAAGTAAAACGTTGAAGGATGGTGGGAACCAACAATGTTAAGTTATGAAACAAACGCCAGAATCCAGGAACTGAGAGACAAATTTGAAAATATAAAAACAACCGTTGACGTGGATAAGATAAAAGAAAAGCTTTCCCGGATAGAAAAAGAGCTTTCCGACCCGTCCGTTTGGTCGGACCAGCGGCGTGCAGGAAAACTCGGACAACAGGCTCAAGCTTTAAGAAGTCAGCTCGATTTACTCAATAAAGTCCAGGAACTGTTTGAAAACATAGATATCGCCGTTGAACTCTCAGAAGAAGACGAAAGCTATCTTGAAAACCTCAACGAGCTTCTGAAAGAAGCTGAAGATATGGTAAAAGAGTTCGAACTAAATATCTTATTGAGTAGTCCTTATGATGCTTACAATGCTTATTTGTCAGTTCATCCGGGAGCTGGTGGAACAGAATCTCAGGATTGGGCTTCCATGCTATTAAGAATGTACATACGCTGGGCTGAGCGTAATAATTACAAAGTAACTACTATAGAAGAACAGCCAGGCGAAGAAGCTGGAATAAAGAGTGCCACTATAAATATAGCCGGCCCTTATGCTTATGGAAAATTGAAATATGAAGCGGGAGTTCACAGGCTCGTAAGGATATCACCCTTTGACGCTAACCACAGAAGACACACTTCATTCGCTTCTGTGAGTGTCTTCCCTGAAATGGACGACGATGTGGAGATAGATATCAGACCTGAGGATCTCAAAATCGATACCTATCGTGCTGGTGGAGCCGGCGGGCAACATGTCAATCGAACGGAATCCGCGGTGAGAATTACCCATATTCCAACGGGAATAGTTGTTACCTGTCAAAACGAACGCTCACAGCATCAGAACAAAGCAACCGCAATGAAAATTCTTAAAGCAAAATTGTTTGAGCTGGAATTAGAAAAGAAGCGTCAAGAAAAAATGAAATTGATGGGTGAGCAAAAAGACATCGCGTGGGGCAATCAGATACGGTCCTATGTTTTCCAGCCTTATACCATGGTAAAAGACCACAGAACCAATTACGAAACAGGAGACGTCCAGGCTGTCATGGATGGATACATAGATGATTTCATTGAAAAAGAACTTCTGTTTTTTGCGTCAATTGATGAAGACAAAGAATAGCAAGAATTTTTTCTCAAAATTTGACATTGAAGACATAAAAATGATATCATTTTGATTGAGCGGAGAGGATCACATTGCAAAGACAGTACAATGAGTCTCACCGGAGCGTGATGGTCCAGGAAACGCTCCATTATTTGCGTCCTACCTATAATGGAGTTTATGTGGACGGCACGCTCGGCGAAGGTGGGCATACAAAAGCAATAATTGAAGCAACGTCAGGCAAATGTAAAGTAATAGGTCTTGATATCGATGAAGAGGTTCTAGCAATAGCGGAGCAGAACCTGAAAGAGTTTAAGGAGAACGTAGAGTTGTTCAACGTGTCTTATGTTGATTTCGACTTGGTCCTTGAAAGTTTAGCGGTCGATAAAGTGGATGGATTTCTCCTGGACATCGGGGTTTCGACTTATCAGTTAAAGGCTAAAGGTCGCGGTTTTTCGTACGAGATTGATGAACCTCTGGATATGAGAATGAGTCTATCGGGTTCAGTCACAGCTGCAGATGTCGTTAACAGCTATCCCGAGAAAGAACTCGCAAGGATCATTTTTGAGTATGGTGAAGAAAAACGTTATGCCAGGAGAATTGCGAGGAAGATAGTTGAGCGGAGACCGATTCAAACAACCATTCAGCTTGTGGAAGCCATTAAAGCAGCACTACCTCCACAGGAGCGATTCAGGAGAAAAAGGCATTATGCCACCAGAACCTTTCAAGCTATCAGAATTGAGGTCAACGGCGAACTCAAAGGTTTGAGAACAGCTCTTGAGAAGTTTCCAAACTACCTGAAACCTGGTGGAAGGATCGTTATTATTTCGTTTCATTCGCTCGAAGACAGGACGGTCAAACATTTTTTCCGGGAACAAGATGGTGTCACCTTAAAAATTTTGACCAGGAAACCTGTTGTACCGTCTGTCGAAGAAGTGAGTGAAAATCCTCGCGCAAGGAGTGCGAAACTTAGGGCAGCGGAGCGGATCTGAAGGGAGGAACATCTCGTGCAAAGCATTACAGCGAAGCGGAGAGCGGTAAGGGCCAGTGTTCATGAAAGAACGCTGGAAATCAGTGGTGTCAGGAGTCTTCTGCTGGCACTGGAAGTTTTTGTTATTTTTCTTTCCGTAGCGGTTTCCATCGCATTACCTCTCTATTTCGGTAACGAAGCTGATAAGCTCGGTGAAATCGCATCTATAAAAGAACACAAAACAGTGTTCTTAGAATCTCGTCTGGAAGATATGACGAGAGAAATTGCTTTTCTGGAAACTGTTGCGGGAATGAAAGCGGAAAAGTAAATATCCCCGGTAGCGAGGTGCTGGCAAAATCAACAATCTCGTTAGACGAACTATTATTGTCTTTATAGCGGTTCTGCTGGTAACTCTGATTTTCAGCATCAGAGTTATAAAGTGTGCGTTGCTCTCAAATGCAGATATTCCAACCGTTGTTAAAGTTAATCGTTTGCCTGCATTAAGAGGTTCCATTTATGATGCCAAAGGAAGATTGTTAGCCAGCGATTCTTTGATCTACGAAGCCTGGCTTGACCTTGGTTATTTGAAAGAGACTGCATCTGAAAGAGAAATCTCTGAAGTTCTCTCTTCGCTATCTGAAAATTTTGATATTCCTCCGGAAAAGTTGTCTTCCCTTCTGGATTCTTCGGAGCGATTTTTCCTCGTAGAAAAATCACCAACACTAAAAGAACTTTCGCGCAAATTCAATCAAAGAACCAGAAAATTTATTTCAATAGAGATTTCAACAGAACGCCACTATTTCGGGGAGTTCGGTCTCGACAAAATTATCGGAAAATTAGACAGTGGCAAAAGTCCAATTAATGGAATAGAGAAAAAATATGACCACGTATTGAAAGGAAAGAAAGATGGCTACATACTCAGAACGTTCTATGGATCTGAAAAATTTTCTCCTGTAAACGGAAACGATGTCTTCTTATCAATAGATATAGATGTGCAAAAGCTTGTATATCAGGAACTCAAAGAGGCAGTCAGAAAAAACAAAGCCGATGGCGGCCTTGTTATCCTGATGGAAGCGAAAACTGGAAGGATCATCGCCTACGCTCAGACATATCAATGGGATAGGGGACTCCTCGGGATCTTCGAGCCTGGTTCAACGGTGAAACCTATAATATACGGCCTCGCTTTGAGCACTGAATCTATCACCGAAGAATCAACCTTCTTGTGCGAGGGAAAAATCCAACCAGTAGAAGGATTAGATATAATAATCAGGGATACAGAAGGTGAAAAACACGGTATCGAAACTTTTAAGGATGCCATAAGAAACTCCTGTAACGTCGCAACCGTTCAGGTAGCACAACGCTTGCTTGATAACCTCGGAAAATATGAAATATATAACAAACTTCTGGAGGCAGGTTTTGGAAGACCAACCGGCATCGATCTTCCTGGCGAAACAAAAGGAATTCTTCCCAAACCAAACAAATGGTCACTTATATCACCCTACCAGTTTGCAATAGGACAGGGTATTGCAGTAAACGCTTTTCAACTTATTAGAGCATTGAATGTATATCCTTCGGGTGGGTACCTGTTGGTTCCCTCTTTCGTTAAGGCGCTTGGTGAAGAACACGAGATAGTAAAAATTGAACCAAAGATAGAAAAGTCTCTTTTTCCGCCTTATATAGTCGAAATGATACGCCCTGTTCTGGAATCAGTTGTCGCAAGCGGTACCGGGATAAGGGCACAGGTTGAAGGAATAAAGGTGGCTGGCAAAACTGGAACTGCCCAAAGAGCTACTTCAGAAGGATACAGTTCAACTGAGTTTAATTCGCTTTTCTGGGGATATTTTCCGGCAGATGATCCGAAATATTCTTTGTTAGTACTAATTGAAAACCCTAAAGCTGGTGAGTATTACGGTGGTACCGTAGCAGGTCCTGTGTTTTCCTCAATAGTTAAAAAATTATACTTCCCCGATAACGAAAAGAATAAGATCGTTCCCATATACCCGTGGAAGATGCCGAATCTTTTAGGTTATACTTTACATGATGTAATGGAAATATCCAGGCTCTTTGGCATAAGCAAGGTAGAGGTTCACGGCACGGGAAAAGTTGTTTCACAAATACCAGCCCCCGGAGAAAAATTCATAGATCCTCCATATAAAATGGAGGTCTGGCTTTCAGTAAGGGAGAGTGAATGATAATTGCTGTATTGTCTTAAAGGTAATAGCGAAGTATTGAAAAGGCTATTCATTGAAGAAAAAGCAAAAAAACATGTAGTGCTCTGGCCACAGGACGATGATAAACTCGAAAAATTGAAACGTTTATTCTCTTCAAACTCCCTTTTCGGAGGGATTGAAGCGGTTCGTATAATAGATTTCGATAAATGGAGAAAACCTGAAAAAGAAATGGTTATTGATTTGCTTAAAAGAATCCAGATTAAAAGCGAGGTTTTCCTGGAAACCAATAAAACTTACGATCTTGAATGTAAGACTCTGAATTTTTCCCGTCCTCAACCATGGAAACCGAAGGATTGGCACACCCATATTGACAAAATTGCCCGCAAACTAGGTGTGATGATTGAAAAAAGAGCTATATCAACATTATTCCAAAATAGTGGTCCCGATGAGATGTTGATATATTCAGAGCTTAAAAAGTTAAAATCCCTCGGCAAAACCATCACTCACGAAGATATTCTCAAATACTCTTTTGTATCAAACAGAATAAACCTCGAACTACTCGCAATAAAAACCATTACCGGCCAGCATAATGGATTATTCGAGAAGCTACAAGATTTAGCGGTCAACTTTTCTATTTTTTTAAGCGTTGTTACTGGTATATTGATTGATATAGGCAGATTGAAAGAAGAAACTTCCAGCATACATACTCCTGATTGGAAAGAAATACAATCGATTTCAAAAACCACCGGTATTGCTTTAGGAAGAACCGCGAGGCTTATGGGATTCTCCTTTTCAGGTTCCACTGAAACATCTGTAAACACTCTTAAATATTTCTCTTCCAAAAAGCTCAACAAAGTTCTTATAGAGCTTCAAAAGCTTGATGAGAAACTCAAGACCGGGAATTCGGATCAAAGCTTCGTTTTTTTGGAACTTCTCCACATTTTTCAAACCGGCAATTGACTTCCTGCGACTTAGTGAAACCATCCGGAAGTAGAGAAACTTTCCGATGGCAGTTCTGTGAACTTCCTGTAAAATTCTCATCACTTACGTCCCGGTAATGTTCTTACGATTGACAGCAACGGAAGTCCATTGTAAAATTGGCTTTGGCATATCCTTGAAAGGAGGGGAACTAAGACCTAATGCCGACAATCAATCAATTAATCAGACACGGTAGAAAGAGACTTAAAAAGAAGTCCAAATCCCCAGCTTTGGAGAACAACCCACAGAAGCGTGGGGTGTGTGTTAGGGTCTCTACAATGACCCCGAAAAAACCCAACTCAGCTCTCAGAAAGATCGCAAGGGTAAGACTGTCAAATGGTACTGAGGTTACCGCCTATATTCCGGGTGAGGGACATAACCTTCAGGAACACTCTGTTGTTCTCGTTAGAGGCGGAAGAGTTAAAGACTTACCCGGTGTTAGGTACAAGATCATCAGAGGCGCTCTTGATGCTGAAGGTGTCGCAAACAGAAGACAATCCCGAAGCCGCTATGGAGCGAAGAAGCCAAAGAAATAAGGAGGTAACCGTGATATGAGGAGAAGAAGGGCAGTCAAACGTGAAGTCGCTCCAGACCCAATATACAATGATGTCCTTGTTACCAAGTTAATCAACAGAGTAATGAAAGATGGAAAAAAGAGCAAAGCGGAGAAGATAGTTTATAAGGCTCTTGAAATGCTTTCTGAAAAAACAAAACAACCACCAATGGAAGCATTCAAAAAGGCTATTAACAACGTTAAACCCTTGCTTGAGGTTAGGCCAAGACGTGTCGGTGGTGCTACATACCAGATCCCCTTTGAGGTTCCTGAAGACAGAGCACTTTCTCTTGCCCTTAGATGGATTGTAGCTGCCGCACGTGCAAAGTCTGGGAGGCCAACAAGCGAACGTCTGGCTCTTGAACTGATTGACGCTTACAACGGTACCGGTGTTGCTGTCAAAAAGAGAGAAGACGTTCACAGAATGGCTGAAGCCGGAAAGGCTTACGCTCACTTCAGGTGGTGAGCTTAGTTTTACAGGAGGATAGATCGTGAAGGAGAGGCTAACAAGATTAGACGCAGTTAGAAACATAGGAATAATGGCTCACATTGATGCGGGAAAAACGACCACAACCGAGCGTATTCTGTACTATACCGGGCGAAAGTACAAGTTAGGCAGCGTCGATGAAGGTACCGCTACAATGGATTGGATGGACCAGGAAAAAGAGCGAGGCATTACTATCACATCGGCTGCCACTACCTGTTTCTGGCGCGACCACAGAATAAACATCATTGATACACCCGGGCACGTTGACTTTACCGTCGAGGTTGAACGCTCCCTCAGAGTTCTTGACGGTGCTGTTGCGGTCTTTGACGTCTCAGCAGGCGTTGAACCCCAATCGGAGACTGTATGGCGACAAGCCGACAAGTACGGTGTCCCGAGAATTGCGTTCATGAACAAAATGGACAAAATAGGTGCCAACTTTGAGGCAGCCGTACAAAGCATGATCGACAAACTCAACGCCAATCCTGTTCCTGTACAGCTACCTATCGGTGCTGAATCTGAATTTGCTGGCGTAATTGATCTCGTCCGTATGAAAACGGTCCGCTGGTACAACGAGGATGGTACAGAATACGGGTTTGAAGATATCCCGGAAGAGCTCATTGATAAAGCTGAAGAGGCTCGGGAAGAACTTATTATGCACGTCGCTGAGTTCGATGAAGAACTCATGGAGCTTTATATTCAAGGTGAAGAAATCCCTCCCGAGCGAATAGTAAAAGCGATAAGAAAGGGAACTCTCAACAACAAAATAGTTCCCGTACTCTGTGGGTCTGCATTTAGAAACAAAGGGGTTCAGCCTCTCCTGGATGCGATCGTTGACTATCTTCCATCACCGCTGGATCTCCCGCCTGTCGAAGGCTGGAATCCAGACACAAATGAGAAAGTAGCTATCAACCCCGACGAAAGCGGACCCTTTGTTGGTCTTGCTTTTAAAATCATGGTGGATCCTTTCGTTGGAAAAGTAACCTTTGTTAGAGTTTATTCAGGTTCACTCCAAAAAGGAAGCTACATCTATAATGTCAACAAAGGAAAAAGGGAACGTGTCGCAAGATTACTCTTTATGCATGCTGATCAGCGTGAGGAAGTGGACTATGTTCGAACCGGTGATATTGTTGCTATGGTAGGCCTTAAAAACACCATGACCGGTGAAACCATAGCTTCTGAAGGTTTCAAGGTATTACTTGAAAACATAGAATTCCCCGAGCCGGTTATTTCTCTAGCTGTAGAAGCGATGACAAAAGATGATTTAGCGAAACTTTCTAAAGCATTGCAGGCACTCACAGAAGAAGACCCATCACTAAAGGTAAACATAGATCCTGAAACCAACGAGACGATAATCTCCGGTATGGGTGAATTGCATTTGGAGGTTATCGTTGAAAGAATAAAGAGAGAGTTTGGGGTTCATGTTAGGGTTGGTCACCCGCAGGTTGCGTACCGTGAAACAATACGCAATGAATCAATAGCTGAAGGAAAGTACATCAGGCAATCCGGAGGTAGAGGACAGTACGGACATGTTGTGATTAAAGTCAGTCCGGTTGAATCAGCTAAAGGTCTCGTTTTTGAAGACAAAACAGCCGGTGGTGTAATACCGAAAGAATTCATTCCGGCCATCGAAAGCGGCATAAAAGAAGCTATGCAGTCCGGAGTCCTGGCGGGTTATCCTATGGTAAATATCAAGGCGGAGCTTCTCGATGGTTCATTCCACGAGGTTGATTCATCGGAGATGGCTTTCAAAATAGCCGCTTCTATGGCTTTTAAAGAGGCGGCAAGAAAAGGAGCCCCGGTACTTCTCGAACCTATAATGGAAGTCGAGATCACAACACCGGAAGAGTACACAGGTGACATCGTAGCCGATCTGAATTCCAGAAGGGCGCGTATAGAAGGTTTTGAGACTCGTGCGGGCTTGAGAGTAATAAGAGCACATGTTCCGCTCTCAGAGCTCTTTGGATATGCAACAGTTATAAGGTCACTGTCGCAAGGTAGGGCAAGTTACGTAATCCAGTTCTCGCATTACGCTGAAGTACCGGAAAAAATAGTGAAAAAAATCTTTGGAGAATAAACCTATAACCACTTCCAAAAGGAGGGAAAGAAATGGCTAAGGAAAAATTTGAACGAACAAAACCACATCTTAACATTGGTACAATCGGACACATTGACCACGGTAAAACCACATTGACAGCAGCCATAACAAAAGCTCTCGCCTATAAGGGGTTTGCTGATTTCACACCATTCGATGCTATCGACAAGGCTCCTGAAGAAAAGGCCAGAGGTATCACAATCAACGTTACTCATGTTGAGTATGAAACCGAAAAGAGACATTACGCCCACATTGACTGTCCTGGGCACGCCGACTACATTAAGAACATGATCACCGGTGCTGCTCAGATGGATGGTGCTATTCTTGTTGTTGCAGCTACCGACGGTGTCATGCCACAGACCAGAGAGCATGTTCTTCTCGCTAGACAGGTTAATGTTCCTGCCATGGTCGTCTTCATAAACAAAGTTGACATGGTTGACGACGAAGAACTCGTTGAACTCGTTGAAGAAGAAGTTAGAGACCTTCTCAGCAAATACGAGTTCCCTGGTGACGAGGTCCCTGTTATAAAAGGATCTGCTCTCATGGCTCTTGAAGCTGATAATCCTGATGACCCATGGGTCCAGAAAATCTACGAACTCATGGACGCTGTTGACAATTACGTTCCTGAGCCCCAGAGAGAAACCGACAAACCATTCCTCATGCCTATCGAAGATATCTTCTCCATCACCGGAAGAGGTACAGTTGTTACCGGAAGAATCGAACGTGGCGTAATCCATGTCGGTGATGAAGTTGAAATAGTTGGACTTTCCTACGAGGTTAGAAAAACGGTTGTTACCGGTGTTGAAATGTTCAGAAAACTCCTCGACGAAGGTGTTGCAGGTGACAACGTTGGATGTCTGCTCAGAGGCGTTGGTAAAGACGAGGTCAAAAGAGGTCAGGTTCTTGCAAAACCTGGTTCAATCACTCCACATAAGAAATTCAAGGCTAACATTTACGTTTTGAAGAAAGAAGAAGGCGGAAGGCATACTCCTTTCACCAAAGGATACAGACCGCAGTTCTACATCAGAACGGCTGACGTCACTGGTGAACTCGTTGATCTCCCAGAGGGTGTCGAAATGGTTATGCCTGGTGATAACGTCGTTATGACAGTTGAGCTCATTTACCCTGTCGCTATCGAAAAAGGTATGAGATTTGCTGTTCGTGAAGGCGGAAGAACCGTCGGCGCTGGTGTTGTCAGCGAAATTATCGAGTAATCTAAGTTGAGGGGAGGGAACTTCCCTCCCTTTATCTGTGAAGGAGGGAATCAAAAGGCATGGCCAAACAAAAAATCAGGATTCGCCTCAAGGCTTATGACCATAGACTCCTGGACGCGTCCGCTAAAAAAATTGTTGAAGCTGTAAAAATGACCAATGCGAAGGTCTCAGGGCCTATTCCATTGCCGACGGAAAGAACACTCTACACTGTTCTCACGTCGCCGCATAAATACAAAGACGCAAGGGAACAGTTCGAAAAACTTGTGCATAAGAGACTTATAGAAATAATCGATCCCACTCCCAAAACAATTGATTCTCTTATGAAAGTGGACCTTCCCGCAGGAGTGGACGTAGAGATCAAGCTTTGATAAGGTTCTTGGAGGTGTATTAGATGAAAGGAATAATCGGCAGAAAACTTGGAATGACCACTATTTACGAAGATGGAAAAGCACTCGGTGTTACAGTAATAAAGGCGGGACCCTGTACGGTCGTTCAGAAGAAAACTGCCGCTGGTGGAGAGTACAACGCTATCCAGCTCGGTTTTGAAGAGCTCTCACCCGAGAGAGCAAAGAAACTCTTAACGAAACCTATACTCAAAAAATTCGAGGCAGCTAAAGTCAAACCCCACAGAATACTCAAAGAAATAAGAGTGGAAAATCCGGATGAGTACAACGTTGGAGACGTCATCGATGCTGGAATATTCAAAGAAGGTGAACTCGTCGATGTTACAGGTTGGACCAAAGGTAGAGGCTTCACCGGTGCTATGAAACGCTGGAACTTTGGAGGCGGTGAAGTCACACACGGATCTAAATTCCACAGAGAACTCGGTTCTGTTGGTAACCATACCGAACCCGCTAAGATCTGGAAAGGTAAAAAGATGCCAGGACGTTACGGAAACGAGAGAGTTACTGTTCTCAATGTGAAAGTGGTAAAAGTCGATGCAGAAAATGGGCTCATTGCCATTCATGGCGCAGTCCCAGGAGCGAGGGGCGGGCTTGTGATTATAAGAGCCGCTAAAAGGCCCCGAAAATGAAGCCAGAAGGAGGTTTTTGAGAAATGGCCCAGACAGATGTCCTGAATGTTACGGGAAACAAAATCGGGACCGTTGAGTTGAAAGATTCTATCTTCAATATCGAACCGAATTACGATGTTATGTTCAGGTACGTTGATATGCAACTGGCAAACAGACGTGCCGGAACAGCGAAAGCAAAGACAAGATCAGAGGTAAGCGGTGGTGGAAGGAAACCGTGGCCACAGAAGCACACTGGGAGAGCTAGAACTGGCTCGATCAGAAATCCACTCTGGAGGCACGGTGGAGTAATTCATGGTCCAAAACCTAAAGACTGGTCAAAGAAGCTGAACAAAAAGATGAAAAAGCTAGCTTTGAAATCAGCCCTGAGCCTAAGGTTCAAGGAAGGTAATCTTGTAGTCGTTGATGACATTAAATTAGATAGACCAAAGACAAAACAAATGAGAGAGATAGTGAAAAATCTTGGACTCAGCGACGCTAAGAAAGTTCTTTTCATCCTTCCATGGAAGCGCGACGAGTACGAAAACGTTAAACTCTCGGGAAGAAACATACCCGGAGTGAAAGTCATCATCGCTGACAACCCCGGTAACCTTGTGAACGGTAGATCGTCTAATATAGATGGGCTGAATGTCTTCGACATTCTTAACCACGAGAAGATTGTTTTTACCGTTGATCTTGTCCGCAAGATCGAGGAGGTGCTTGGTTGATGGCTAATCCTAAACTTACTCTTAACGATGTCCTTATAAGGCCAATAATAACGGAGAAGTCTTTCTCCGGAGAAGAATACAACAAGTACACCTTTGAAGTTCACAGGGATGCCAGCAAGCACCTCATAAAAGAAGCCATTGAAAAGATCTTCAATGTTAAGGTAGAAAAGATCAATGTCATAAACGTTAAGCCCAAACCAAAAAGAAGAGGTATCGCTGTTGGCAGAACGAGATCCTGGAAAAAAGCTGTGGTAACACTCGTAGAAGGTTACCGAATAAAAGAACTTGAAGGGCAACACTGATGAGAGGTGATAGATAATGGGTCTCAAGAAGTTCAAACCAGTCACCCCGGGAAGAAGATTCATGCTGATCCCTGATTACAGTGAAATAACAAAAACCGAACCCGAAAAGTCTCTTCTCGTTCCTCTTAAGAAGAAGGCAGGACGCAACCATCACGGCCACGTAACCGTAAGACATCAGGGTGGCGGTCATAAGAGAATGTATCGAATCATTGATTTCAAGAGAAATAAATTTGGTATTCCAGCACGCGTTGCTTCAATAGAATATGACCCCAACAGAACAGCGAGAATAGCTCTTCTTGTTTATGCTGATGGTGAAAAAAGATATATTCTCGCACCCAAAGGGCTGAAAGTTGGCGACACTATAATGAATGGACCTGATGCCGAAATAACCGTTGGCAACGCTCTACCTCTTGCCAATATTCCTGTTGGGACTATTGTTCACAACATAGAGTTTATACCCGGTAAAGGCGGTCAGATTGCCAGGTCTGCCGGCACCTACGCCCAGCTCATGGCAAAGGAAGGTCGCTATGCTCTCTTGAGAATGCCCTCAGGTGAACTCAGGAAAGTACTTGTAACCTGTATGGCGACCATTGGTATGGTAGGAAACGAAGATCATTCCAATGAGGTACACGGTAAGGCCGGTCGCAAAAGATGGCTTGGAATTCGTCCTACCGTAAGGGGTATGACCATGAACCCGGTCGACCATCCAATGGGTGGTGGTGAAGGAAGATCGAAAGGTCATATTCCTCAAAGCCCCTGGGGTATTCCTGCCAAAGGGTACAAAACCAGAAAATCAAAGAAACCTTCCGACAAGTTAATCGTCAAGCGAAGGAAACAGAAATAAGCAGGGGGTGCAATGAATGTCTCGGTCTAAGAAAAAGGGTCCTTACGTACACCCTAAACTCTTAAAGAAAATAAAGGAAATGAATGAAAAAGGTGAAAAGAAACCCATAAAGACGTGGAGCCGTGCATCCATGGTGGTTCCAGAGATGATTGGTCATACAATAGCTGTTTATAACGGTATGAAACACATACCGGTTTACATCACGGAAAATATGATCGGTCATAGGCTTGGAGAATTCTCCCCCACCAGACGTTTCGGTGGGCATGCCGATAAGAAGTCCAAGAAAGGTCAAGTCAAATGAGGAGGGATCTCGTTATGCCCGAAGTTCCAACAAGGCCAAAACGATCTGTCTTTCATAGAAACAGGAAAGAACAGGAACAGGCGCAACCAAAGATCGAAGCTAGAGCAGTTGCAAGATATATCAGAATTTCTCCCAGAAAGGCAAGAGCCGTCGTTAACGCTATCAGAGGTAAGAGCGTTGGAGAGGCTTTCCAGATACTGGAATTCTCTCCCAAGAAAGCAGCAAGAATCGTATCCAAAGTCTTAAGATCTGCTGTGGCAAATGCTGAAAACAATTTTGGTCTCAATGTTGACACGCTCTATGTAAGTCACGCCGTCGTCGATGATGGTCCAAGAATGAAAAGATTGTGGCCGCGCGGAAGAGGAAGAGCTGACATACTCCAGAAGCGTTTCAGCCACATAACCATTGTTGTGAGAGACAGTGAAAAAGAGACACAAGACAACAACATGGAATCAAATAACAATCCTCAGGAGTGAGGTGACATAGGTGGGTCAGAAGGTACATCCATATGGATTCAGGCTTGGAATAAGCAAAGATTGGAAAGCTCGCTGGATAAACGAGAAAAACTACAAAGAGTATCTACTTGAAGATTTAAAAATACGTGATTACATCAAAAAAACGTACCATTCTGCCGGTGTTTCCGACATCTTTATTGAAAGACCTGAACCTGGAAAGGTCTCAATAACCATTAAATGTGCTCGTCCTGGTGTCATCATCGGCAGAAAGGGTTCTGAAGTCAAGAAGCTGAGAGCTGGTCTCGAAAGGCTCATAAACAGAAAATTCCAGTTAAACATTGAAGAAGTGAAAACACCCGAGACCGATGCTTTACTGGTAGCCGAAGATATCGCTTCAAGAATTGAAAAGAGAGCTTCTTATAAACGTGCTATGAAAAGGGCAATTTTCACCGCAATGCGCAAAGGAGCCAAAGGAATCAAGATAATGGTTTCCGGACGTTTGAACGGTGCAGAAATTGCAAGAACTGAATGGTATCTCGAAGGACGACTCCCTCTTCAGACATTAAAATCAGACATCGACTACGGCTACACCACAGCCCTTACAAAAATGGGTATCATTGGCGTCAGAGTCTGGATTTATAAGGGAGACGTTGCCCAGAAAAAAGCAACTGAGGCTTGAGCCGCTAGAAGTTTGAGGGGAGGTAAACAAGATGCTGATGCCCAAACGTGTTAAGTATAGAAAACAACAACGTGGCAAAATGCGTGGAAAAGCCAAGGGTGGTACCCTCGTTCACTTCGGTGATTGGGGTCTTAAAGCTCTTGAGCCACACTGGATCACGGCACAGCAAATCGAAGCTTGTCGTATCGCGATAATGAGAACGCTTAAAAGAAATGGAAAAGTCTGGATCAGAGTTTTCCCAGATAAACCGATAACCTCAAAAGGTATCGGCGTGAGAATGGGAAAAGGTAAAGGAGACGTTGAAGGTTGGGTTGCAGTTGTCAAACCTGGTAAGATACTTTTTGAAATCGGCGGTATTAACGATGAACTAGCCAAAGAAGCCCTTGCTTACGCCGCTACCAAGCTCCCAATCAAGACAAAGATTGTTCCAAGATACGAAATAGGGGGTGAGCTCTGATGAAAGCAACAGAACTTCAGAAGTTCACAGACGAGGAGCTCAAGCAGATGCTTGACGATTTGAAAAGAAAGTTGATGGATCTCAGGTTTCAGCTCGAGATGAACAAATTAACCAACACTTCTCAGATAAAGTTTGTTAAAAGAGATATAGCAAGAATAAAGACAATCCTCCGCGGTCGCGAGCTTGGGGTAAGGAGGTAACAGCTATGCCAAGGAAAAAATTAGTCGGAACCGTTGTAAGCAATAAAATGGATAAAACTGTAGTAGTCAGAGTTGAAAGAACTTTTGCTCACCCTCTCTACAAGAAAACTGTTAAGAGAGCAAAAAAGTATCACGCTCATGATGAAGACAACTCCTGCGGAATCGGCGACATCGTCGAAATCGAAGAATGCAGACCATTGAGCAAAACAAAAAAGTTCAAAGTCGTTAGAATAGTTAAAAAGAGTGTTTTTGGTGAAGAAAAACTCGAAACTCCCGAGAACGTGGAAATGCTCGGAGGTGAAGAGAAATGATACAGCTTGAATCTTATCTGAGAGTTGCCGATAACTCCGGTGCAAAGGTCATCAAGGTTATCCAGGTTTCTGGAGGATCCAAAAGGAAAACAGGTTCCATTGGTGATATCGTAGTGGCTTCTGTTAGGGAGGCTGTTCCGAACACCGATATCAAAAAAGGTGATATCGTTCGTGCGGTAGTCGTTCGAACAAAAAAGGAAATACGTAGACCGGATGGAACATACATCCGTTTCGATGACAACGCAGCGGTTATTATCGACAAACAGAATCAGCCCAAAGGTACCCGTGTTTTTGGACCTGTTGCAAGAGAGTTGAGAGAAAAAGGGTTCTCCAAGATCGCCTCTCTTGCACAAGAGGTTTGGTAAGGAGTGGTGTGTAGATGGGTATGAGAATAAAGAAAGACGATACCGTAAAGGTTATATCCGGAGAATACAAAGGAAAAATCGGGAAGGTTCTGAAAACCCTCCCGAAAGAAGGGAAGGTCATCATTGAGGGCGTTAACTTCACAAAACGTCATCAGCGCCCAACGAACCAGTACCGGGAAGGCGGAATAATTGAGCGTGAAGCCCCAATCTATGCCTGTAAAGTGATGGTTGTTTGCCCTAATTGTGATAAACCAACCAGGGTTGGCCACAAAAAGTTAGAAAGCGGAGAGAAAGTTCGTGTCTGCAAAAAATGTGGCGAGATAATTGACAAGGTATGAACGAGGGGGAGGAATAAAGAATGACATACGACTACGTACCACTAAAAGAAAAATACGAAAAAGAAGTCGTTCCCTCGATGATGAAAGAATTTGGCTACAAGAACAAGCTTCAGGTTCCCAGACTCGAAAAAATAGTCATTAACATGGGAATTGGTGAAGGATCAAGAAATGCTGACCTCATCGAAATTCACGCGAGGGAATTGATGGCAATAGCGGGACAGAAACCCGTTGTTACAAAGGCAAAGAAGAGTATTGCAAACTTCAAAATCAGGAAAGGCATGCCTCTTGGACTCAAAGTAACGCTCAGAGGCGCAAGGATGTACAATTTCCTGTACAAACTGATAAACATCGTTCTACCCAAACTGAGAGACTTCAGGGGAGTCAATCCTGATAGTTTCGACGGAAAAGGTAATTACGCTCTCGGTTTACCAGAACAATTAATATTCCCCGAGATAGCTCCTGATCAGGTCAAAAGAATTCAGGGAATGGACGTAATCATCGTAACCACTGCAAAAACAGATGAAGAAGCTCGTAAGCTCTTAGCACTTCTGGGCATGCCCTTCAAAAGATGAGGGTAAGGAGGTAGATTATGGCAAAAAAATCGATGGTTGCTAAGTGGAAAAGAGGATCTAAATACAAAGTCAGGAAGTATAATCGCTGCCATATATGTGGAAGACCAAGAGCCGTTTATAGGGAGTTTGGCCTTTGTAGAGTTTGTTTTAGAAAACTCGCCTCAGAGGGAAAACTCCCTGGCGTGAAGAAGGCAAGCTGGTGAGGAGGGAAGTAAAATGTGGAGCGACCCCATAGCTGACATGCTCACAAGGATTAGAAATGCAAATGCAGCTTTTAAAGAAAGCGTAGATCTCCCAGCTTCTAACATGAAGCGAGCAATACTGGAAATCCTGAAGAAAGAAGGATATATTGAAGATTACAAATACATCGAAGACGGAAAACAAGGGATTCTGAAGGTATTTCTGAAGTACAAAGGAGATCGAAGAAACAGACAGAGAGTTATCAGTGGAATCGTCAGGGTTTCTAAACCCGGAAGAAGAATTTACGTCAGCAAAGACGAACTGCCGAAAGTAAAATCCGGGATGGGAATTGCCGTTATCAGCACATCAAAAGGCATCATAACGGACAAGGAAGCCCGCAAGAAAAATGTCGGCGGTGAAGTTATTTGCTACGTCTGGTAACAGGAGGGATAGTGATGTCAAGGCTCATAAAAAAACCAATACCAGTTCCCAATGGAGTCCAGGTTGAAATTAAGGAAAACATCATCAAGGTTAAAGGCCCTAAAGGTGAACTGTCTCAGGAATACCTTCCATACGTTAAAATAGAACAGAAAGAAGACGGTATCTGGGTTACACCAAATGAGGAAATGGTTAGAAGGCAGAGTGACCGCAGGAAACTCGCCATGTTCTCTGGAACCTACTGGGCATTGGTAAGAAACATGATTATCGGCGTCACACAGGGTTATCAAAAAGAACTTGAGATCAAAGGTGTAGGATATCGTGCCCAGTTACAAGGGAAGAAGCTTGTGCTCAACCTTGGTTACGCTCACCCTGTTGAAATCGAGCCACCAGAAGGAATCACAATTGAGGTTCCCAATCCCACTTCAATAATTGTAAAAGGAATTGACAAGTATCTTGTGGGACAGGTTGCTGCAAACATCAGACGCTGGAGAGAACCAATCGTTTACTCCGGTAAGGGTATCAGATACAAGGGTGAATATGTCAGAACCAAGGTCGGTAAGAAAGTCTGATCGGTGAAAGGAGGACAGTTCCTGTGATAAAGCGCAGAGATAGAAAAGAACTAAGAAGAAAACGCCATTTGCGCGTCAGGTCTAAAATAAAGGGAACTCCTGAAAGGCCAAGGTTGGCCGTTTACAGGAGTGAAAGACATATATACGCACAGATCATAGACGATATTGCAGGTCGTACCATCGTTTCCGCTTCGACGGTTGATAAAGAACTCCGAGAAAAACTCACAAAAACTTGGAATCAGGAAGCGGCAAAAGAGGTCGGTAAGCTAATCGCCAAACGAGCGGCTGAAAAAGGCATCAAAAAAATTGTCTTTGACAGAGGCGGTTTTAAATTTCATGGTAGAATCAAATCATTGGCCGATGCCGCAAGAGAAGCCGGCCTCGAGTTCTGAGGAGGTGCTTTGAATGCCCGAAGCAAGAAAACCAGGTATCTCAATCCAGAAACAGGTTGAAGAAAAAGAATTCGAAGAAAGAATAATAGAGATTCGCCGTGTCACAAAAGTCGTCGCTGGAGGTAAGAATCTTTCTTTCCGTGCGGTAGCTATTGTTGGCAATAAAAACGGTAAGGTTGGTCTTGGTGTTGGAAGCGCCAGAGAGGTTCCAACAGCCATCAGGAAAGCTATAATTGCCGCAAAAAAGAACCTTATAGATGTACCGGTTCTCAGAGACACGATCCCTCATGAAGTTCTCGGCAGGCAGGACGCGTCCAGAGTCCTCCTCAAACCCGCTGGTCCCGGTACTGGTATCATAGCTAACACACCCGTAAGAGCCGTTGTTGAACTTGCCGGTATAAAGAACATACTCACAAAATCTCTCGGATCAACCAATCCAATCAATCTGGCAAGAGCGACAATAAACGGTCTCCTTCAGCTGAAATCACCAGCTGAATATGCCAAGCTCAGAAATGTTTCCGTTAAAGAAGTATTCAACGGTGTTTCCGAGGAGGGTGAATCATGGCCAAGAAGCTGAAGATAAAGCTTGTTAAAAGCCCTATTGGATACAATCGAAGGCAGCGTGCCACACTCAAAGCGTTGGGCCTAAGAAAAATCAGCGATGAGGTTGTGCATGATGATTCCCCTCAGATAAGGGGCATGATCAACGCTGTTATTCACATGCTAGAAGTAAAAGAGATAGAAAATTGAAGGGGGTATAGTCGATGGCATTCAGTCTCGAAAACCTTCGCCCTGCACCTGGTTCGCGACCAAAGAGTAAACGAGTTGGTAGGGGTTCCAGTTCCGGAAAAGGAAAAACCTCATCTCGTGGTCACAAGGGACAGGGAAGAGGCACAGGAAAAGTCAGGATGTTCTTCGAAGGTGGTCAGACACCTCTGTTTCGTAGAATCCCGATAAAAGGTTTCAAGAATAGAAATGCAAAAGAGTATGTGATTATCAACCTCTCTACCCTTGAAGAAGTATTTGAAGAGGGAAACGTGATCACCCCAGAAATCCTTCTGGAGAAAAAGATAATTAAGAATTTGAAAGATGGCGTAAAGATACTTGGCAAAGGAGAACTTACCAAAGCGTTGGTCGTTAAAGCTCATGCTTTCAGCAGGACCGCGAAAGAGAAGATCGAAGCTGTAGGTGGCAAGGCTGAGGTGATTTGACGTGTGGAATGCGCTTAAGAACGCCTTCAAAATCCCTGAACTCAGGGATAGGATTTTTTTCACACTCTTTGCGTTGGCCATCTTTCGTTTGGGTATATATATACCAATCCCAGGCATTAACATCAATGCCTGGGCTAGCTACTTTTCTGGTCTTTCTGAAGGAGCTGCCGGAGGCTTCATCGGATTCTTCGATGTTTTCACCGGAGGTGCTCTTAAGAATTTCTCGCTTTTCGCTCTCAGTGTTACACCATACATAAACGCATCAATCATGTTACAGTTACTCGCTTCTGTCGTTCCAAGTCTCAAAGAGATGTTGAAAGAGGGAGAAGAAGGAAGGAAAAAATATGCCCGGCTTACAAGGCGTTTGACCGTGTTTTTGGGCTCGCTCCAGGCTTTCCTTCTTACACTTGCCCTTTCCAACAACCAAGGGCTCATCGCAACACCAAACAGAGCAATTTTTGTACTACTCGGAACGGTGTCTCTCCTGGGTGGTACAATGTTCCTGCTCTGGCTCGGTGAACGTATAACAGAAAAGGGTATAGGTAACGGTATCTCTGTGCTGATATTTGCTGGTATAGTTGCCAGGTATCCTCAATACATCGCTCAGGCAGCAGTGTCCCTTACTCCGCTGCAGTGGATTGTCCTTATAGCTATCGCCGTATTAACAGTTGTTGCCGTTATCTATGTACAAATGGGTGAAAGAAGAATCGAAATACAGTATGCAAGGCGTGTATCTGGAAGGCGTGTTTTCGGCGGCGTTTCAACACATATTCCGATAAAAGTAAATCAGGGAGGCGTTATCCCGATAATCTTTGCGGCAGCAATAATGACGCTACCCCAGATGATTTCCAGTGTCCTACCAGAAGGGAACCTGCTTGGCAGACTGTTTGCTTATTCCTCACCGTTGTACCTGACACTATACGGTCTGTTGGTGTTCTTCTTCACTTATTTCTATAGCACGTTGGTCTTTGATGTTAAAGATGTTTCGAATAACATAAAGAACTACGGTGGTTATATTCCGGGAATTAGACCTGGATATCCAACCGAACGATACATAAGCAGGGTTTTAACACGGGTTACCTTTATGGGGGCTATTTTCCTTGTTATCATTGCCCTGCTGCCGTCTATCGTTCAGGGATTCATAGGAATTCAGATAGTCATTGGAGGTACATCCACGCTGATCGCTGTTGGTGTCGCTTTAGACATCCTTCAGCAGATAGAATCCCACCTTATCGTTAGACACTACGAAGGATTCATCAAAAAGGGTAGACTGCGCGGGAGGAGATGATACAAATGAACATTATTTTGCTCGGTCCTCCCGGTGCGGGTAAAGGAACCCAGGCAAAAAAAATTGCTATGAGATATGGAATCCCTCATATATCGACGGGGGATATGCTCAGGGAAGCCGTGGCTGCTGGCACAGAACTGGGAAAGAAAGTGAAAGAGATCATTGAAAAAGGATTGCTCGTACCTGATGACCTTATGGTTGCTATTGTTGAAGACCGCTTGAAGAAACCCGACAGCGCTAAGGGATTCATCCTTGATGGATTTCCAAGAACTGTCCAGCAAGCGGAAAGTCTGTCGGGGATTTTGGGTAATCTTGGGAAGGAACTTGACGCTGTTATACTCATTGATGCTCCCGAAGAAGTTGTAGTTGAGAGGATATCAAGCAGACGTGTTTGCCCCTCGTGTGGAAAGGTGTATAACCTTCTCACGATTAAACCAAAAAACGATATGCTTTGCGATGATTGTAATATCGGATTGATTCAGAGAGAGGATGACAAACCAGCAACAGTTCGCGAACGTTACAGAGTTTACATGGAAAAAACAGCGCCGGTGATTAATTACTACAGCGAACATGGCTCTCTGATAACCATTGACGGTTCTTTAGACATCGAAGCTGTAACTGAAGAAATATTTAAAAATTTGGAGAATTTGTAATATGATAAGGTTGAAATCTCCTGAAGAAATCCGTAAAATCGAATATGCTGCTAAAATTGTTGCGGAAGTCCTAGAATTGATAAGTGAAAACATACTAAACGGTGCAACCGCATATGATCTGGAAAGGATAGCTGAAGAATTCATCCTTAACGCCGGGGCAAAGCCAGCATTTAAAGGATACAACGGATATCCTTATGTACTTTGTGTTTCTGTGAACGAAGAAATTGTTCATGGATTTCCTTTGAAGGACAAGATCTTCAAAAAGGGAGACCTTGTCACGGTTGACTGTGGTGTAATTAAGGATGGATATTACGGTGATGCAGCACGGACATTCGTTGTTGACAACTTCAATAGTGAAAGAGACAGGAAACTGATGGAAATCACCGAACGTGCCCTTTATATGGCTATCGACGTAGCTGTTCCAGGTAACCGTGTTGGTGATATAGGGTACACGATCCAAAATTTCGTCGAAGCAAATGGGTTTTCTGTAATAAGAGATTACGTAGGCCATGGAGTTGGGATTGCACTGCACGAAGATCCGCAAATACCCAATTATGGTAAAAAAGGAATGGGTGCTTTGTTACGTGCAGGAATGACTATAGCAATCGAACCAATGATATCCAGTGGCAGTTACAGGGTAGAGGTTCTCAATGATGGATGGACTGCTGTTACCATTGATCGTTCGAAGGCAGCTCATTTTGAGCATACAATCGTCATCGAGAAGAATGGTTCGCGTATTCTCTCAAGCTTGTGAGGGAGTGACGTCATGGCTGATAAAAGCGATGTAATTAAAATGGAAGGTGTGGTAATTGAATCAATGCCCAATGCCACATTTAAGGTGAAACTCGACAATGACCATATCGTACTGGCACACATTTCCGGAAGAATGAGGAAAAATTTCATACGTTTGATTCCGGGTGACCGCGTTATCGTAGAAGTATCCATTTACGATCTAAGCAAAGGAAGAATAGTTTTTCGAAAGAAAATAAACAAAGGAGGAGCATAACAGTGAAAGTAAGAGCGTCGGTAAAAAAACGTTGCGAACACTGCAAGCTCATAAAAAGAAAAGGAAGAGTTATGGTTGTGTGTTCGAAAAATCCAAGGCACAACCAGCGCCAGGGTTAAGGAGGGAACGCTGAATGGCACGTATCGTTGGTGTTGAATTGCCAAACAACAAGAAGACCTTTGTTGCTCTAACATACATATATGGAATAGGTCCTGCCAGGGCAAAAGAAATCCTGAAAAACACAAACATAGACGGTGATAAGAGGGTTAAAGATCTCACAGACGAAGAGATCAGTAGAATTTCCAAGTATATAACCGACCATTACAAGGTTGAAGGTGAACTTCGTCAGGAAGTAGAGCGCAATATCAAGAGATTGATAGAGATAGGATGTTACCGCGGCATAAGGCACAAGATTGGACTACCTGTTAGAGGCCAGAAGACCCATTCCAACGCGAGAACAAGAAAAGGTCCAAGGGCCAGCAGGATTAAGAAGAAATAGTTGGGTCTCCGAGGAGGTAAGATGAATGGCAAGGAATAGGTCATCAAGAACCAAAAAAAGAAAAAAGTTAAATATTGATCGTGGTGTTGTCCATATCAAATCCACGTTCAATAACACGATCATCACTCTGTCGGATTTAGATGGGAATACGATCCTCTGGGCATCCGGAGGTACCGTTGGTTATTCTGGATCAAAAAAATCAACCCCTTACGCAGCCCAACTGGCTGCCGACAAGATAGCCAAGGAAGCCTTGAAACTTGGACTTACAAGAGTCTCAATTGAGGTTAAGGGTCCCGGTGCGGGAAGAGAAGCTGCTATTAGAACCATTCAGGCAGCCGGTCTTGTTGTGGACTCTATAAAGGATATCACCCCAATCCCGCACAATGGGTGCAGACCCAGAAGAAGACGCAGAGTATAAACGAGGAGGGAAATGAATGGCCAGATACACTGGACCTGTTTGCAAGCTTTGCAGACGTGAAGGGTTCAAACTGTATTTGAAGGGAGAAAGATGCTTCACTCCCAAATGTGCTGTTGTCAAACGTCCTTTTGCTCCTGGACAACACGGCAGCGCAACACGCAAACTTACACAATATGGTATGCAGCTTAGATCCAAACAGGCGCTCAAAAGAATGTACGGTGTTCTTGAAAAACAGTTCAGAAGGTATTTTGAAATTGCATCCAGAAAGTCTGAAGAAACCGGTACAGCTCTCATTAAAGTACTGGAAAGCAGACTGGACAATGTGGTTTACAGAATGGGCTTTGCTTCCAGCAGAAAACAGGCTCGCCAGCTTGTCAGTCATGGTCACGTTCTCGTAAATGGCAGAAAAGTCAACAAGGCATCTTACAGTGTGAGACCGGGTGATATTATCGAGATCAAAGAAAAGAGCAAAGCAAAAGTTCCTGTTAAAGAAGCGATCGAGGCTTCCAGGAATCGAACCACACCTCCATGGCTGGAAATCGATTTCGATGCGGCTAGAGGAACATTTGTTAGATTCCCTGAGAGAGAAGAAGTAGATATTCCTGTCGATCTGCAATCCATCATCGAGCTCTACTCGAAGTAATGTTGTTACCTTCTTGAAAGGAGGTGTGTGCCCGATACTTGGGCAGTCACAATGGTTGGATTTGTAATGCCAAAATCTCTAAAGATTGAAGAGGAGAGAGAGGAACAGAACAGTTATTACGCAAAGTTTGTCCTTTCACCAATGGAAAGAGGATACGCTGTAACCATAGGAAATGCGCTCAGAAGAGTTCTCCTCTCCTCAATTCCAAGTATGGCAATAACCAGATTGAAAATCCCGGGGAAATATCATGAGTATGATACAATCGATGGGGTTAAAGAGGACATCCTTGAAATAATCCTGAATTTAAAAAAAGTGCAGCTTAAACCTGCCCTAGAGTTTTCTGATCCTGTTAAGCTAAGCATAGAGAAAAAGGGCCCAGCTATTTTAACTGCTGGAGATATAAAAGCTCCTACAGGAGTCGAAGTGGTTAACCCTTCCCAATATATAGCCACCTTAAATGAAGATGCTGCTGTTTACATGGAGCTCTTTGCTGAAATTGGTAAGGGTTTCGTTCCAGTCTCGGAAATGGAGCTGGAACAGGATGTGGAAATGATCTATATAGATGGTATATTCAGTCCGGTTCTTAAAGTCAATTTCATTTCCGAAAATGTTCGTGTAGGAAAGAAAACCGACTACGACAAACTCATTCTGGAAGTCTGGACAAAGAAATCTATAAAACCAACAGAAGCGCTTTTAAAGGCAACAGATATATTGATAAAGCATTTTGAGGTTACCACATCAAGTCTGAATCAGGTACTTGATAATTCAGGAATTTTAGTAAACAGCGCTTCGATTTTTGAACCCGAAGAACCCCAACCGGAAGAAGAACCTGTTGAAGAACCCATCTCAGAAGAGGATTCCGTGCTTTCAAGACGTATAGAAGAACTGGAACTATCCGTAAGGTCGCTTAACTGTCTGAAGCGCGATAAAATCAACACAATTGGTGACCTTATAAGCAGAACAGAGGCTGATCTTCTTAAAATAAGGAACTTTGGTGATAAATCAATGGAAGAAGTCAAGAAAAAATTGAAGGAGAAGTTCAACCTCTCACTAAAGAAAGAACAGTAAAAGAAGGTTAAGGAGGTTGCCCCATGAGACATAGAGTCAAGAAGAAAAAGCTCAACAGACCTCACAGCCAAAGGCTCGCATTAATGCGAGGTCTTGCGAGGGAGCTTTTCGAGCATGGAACAATTATCACCACCACAGCTAAAGCAAAAGCGGTAAAACCCTTTGTCGAATCAATAATAACCAAAGCTAAGAAAGCGGCCCTTTACGCAAAAGAAATCAATGAAAGATCCAACGGTGATCCTGAAATCCAGGCTTTGCGATCAAAAAACGTCGCTCTAAGAAGAGAAATCAACAGGCATTTCAATGACAGAAAACTTGTTAAAAAAATCTGTGATGAGATCGCTGTTAATTACATCGACAGAAACGGTGGTTACACGAGAATTATCAAGGTAGGTAGAAGAAGAGGAGACGCCGCTGAACTCTCTATTCTTCAACTCGTAGAAACAAAAAGCGAAGAAAACGTTGAAAACTAAAGATGGCTACCCGCGGTAGCCATCTTTTTTATCTGCGTCATCCAAGGAGGTAAAATATGCGAATATTCCTGGACACCGCTAATATTGAAGAGATTAAGAAAGCTGTGGCCTGGGGAGTAATCGATGGAGTTACTACAAATCCAACATTGATAGCTCGCGAAAAAGCCCCTTTCACAGAGAGAATAAAAGAAATCTGCGAAACAGTGAAGGGCCCTGTCAGTGCGGAGGTCGTTGCACTGGATTATGAAGGAATGGTGAAAGAAGCACGGGATCTTGCAATGCTCGATGAACACGTCGTTATCAAAATTCCAATGACTCCTGAAGGAATCAAAGCGGTAAAAACCCTTTCATCTGAAGGAATTAAAACAAATGTTACTCTTGTTTTCAGTGCGGTTCAAGCTCTTCTGGCAGCAAAAGCGGGCGCAACGTATGTAAGCCCGTTTATCGGGCGTGTGGACGATATCTCCTCTGATGGCTTGAGGCTTGTTGAGGATATCGTTGCTATATTCTCAAATTATGGTTTTCAAACAAACGTTCTCGCAGCGAGTATACGCCATCCGATGCACGTGCTGGAACTCGCTACAATCGGCGTAGACATTGTAACTATGCCCTTTAATGTTCTCGAAAAACTCTTTCATCACCCCCTAACTGACAAAGGAATTGAAAGGTTCTTAAATGACTGGGAAGAATACAGAAAAGGTACAGGCCTTTGATTTTTGAATAGAGGTGTGTTATATTTAATGCGAGGAAAGTTTGTACTTCCCCTCTTACTTGTTTTTCCCTTCGTAAAACTGCACCAGTGTTAATTCATAAATAATCTTCTTTTTGGAAGGAGGGTTGGTGCATCCGTTTATTCTGGGGATTGCACCGTGAAAATTGAGCCCAAGAAGGAAAAAAAGTGTTGAAAAATCTTCTGAAGAAAAGGAAGTTAAGGAAGTCGAAAGTGTGAGCTCTTCCGAGCAGAATCATTCTGAGAAGGTAAACAAAACTCCTGAAACTTCCGCCAACAAAGATTCTTCCACAACAGATAAAACTGACAACGAAAAAGACCAGAACAACAAGGTCAAGGATACTATCAGGGAAGTGGAAATCGACATTTCCCAGCTTCTCAAAATGCCCATACGTGAACTCTACAAACTCGCGAGAAAATACTCCATCACCGGTTATACACAAATGGCAAAGAAAGATCTTATCTTTGCTGTGCTCAAAGCACAAACCGAATCTTATGGATACTTCTTTGCTGAAGGTGTGCTTGAGATAACTGACGGGGGCTATGGGTTTCTTAGAACCCTTGATAACAATCTCTTACCAAGTTCTAACGATATATACGTCAGTCAATCTCAGATTCGCAGATTCAACCTGAATACGGGTGATTGGGTTGCGGGTCAGGTCCGTTCTCCCAAAGAAGGAGAAAAGTATTTTGCACTGTTGAGAATCGAAGCAATCAATCAAAAACCCGTGTCTTACGCTGAAGAGAGAATAAGTTTCCAGAATCTTGTTCCTGTTTATCCGGATGAAAAGTTCATTCTCGAAACGGAACCATATATTGTTAGCACAAGGATAATTGATTTGTTTTCTCCAATCGGCAAAGGCCAGAGAGGGCTTATCGTCGCACCACCTAAAGCTGGAAAAACCACTCTGCTCAAAGAGATCGCCAATGGAATCGCGGAAAATCATCCAAACACAATACGAATTATTCTTTTGATAGATGAACGCCCAGAAGAGGTTACCGACTTACGAAGGTCAACTGATGCTCACGTAATAGCTGCCCCATTTGATATGTCACCTGACAAACAGATAAGAGTTGCAGAGTTGACACTGGAAATGGCCAAGCGTCTGGTCGAGTTTGGCTACGACGTCGTGATATTGCTGGACAGTATCACTCGTCTTGCAAGGGCATACAACCTCTACGTTCCCCCAAGTGGAAAACTTCTCAGTGGTGGTGTCGACCCATCTGCACTGTATCATCCAAAGCATTTCTTTGGTGCTGCCAGGAATATTGAAGACGGAGGAAGTTTGACCATAATATCCACCGCGTTGGTTGAAACTGGAAGCAAGATGGATGAAGTTATTTTTGAAGAATTCAAAGGCACTGGAAATATGGAATTGGTTCTCTCTAGACAACTCGCCAACAAACGAATATTCCCTGCAATAAATCTAAACCTTTCCGGAACAAGGAAGGAAGAACTCCTGCTTCCGCCTGAAATTCTAAGGAAAGTTTGGGTTCTCAGAAGAATGCTTGCGGGAATCAGTGAAGAGGAAGGATTAAAAGTCATTGTAGATAAAATGAAAACCACTAAATCCAACGAGGAATTTCTTGATCTGATAGATCTCGAAAAAAGCAGATATTGAAAGGTAGGATGAAATGGGATTAGTTATTGGCATCGATCTTGGAGGTACAGAAACTAAAATAGGTTTGGTAGATGAACATGGAAAGATTCTGAACAAAACAACTATTCCCACCCTGGTTTCCAGAGGCCGAGAAGATGTGGTGGCACGTATTGCCAATAGTATACATAATATTCTAGACATCGCAAACGAGAAGGACAAAGTGCTTGCCATAGGAATTGGTTCCCCTGGATCAATAGACAGAGATAGCGGAAAGGTCTTATTTTCACCGAATTTTCCGGATTGGAGAGATTTTCCCCTTGCTTCTATGATAAGAAAACATACAGGATTGGAAACTTTTATTGAAAACGATGCCAACGCTTTTATCCTTGGTGAATGGGCTTTTGGGAAATATAAAGGTAGTAAACATATGATAGGACTCACTATCGGAACAGGAATTGGTAGCGGAGTCATTTCTCACGGTCAACTAATAACCGGCCACAACGGTTATGCTGTGGAACTCGGACATATTATTGTGGAGCCAAACGGTCCACTCTGTGGCTGTGGTTCACATGGCTGTTTGGAAGCAGTAGCATCCGCAACGGCAATTGTGCGTTTTGCTCACGAATATAGAAAGCGTTTTCCTGATTCTGCGATTTTCTCATCTGAAAAAATAGAGGCAAAAACCGTTATAGATGCCGCAAAAAGCGGAGATGAACTTGGAAAAATTATTTTTGATAGGTTTATTGATGCTCTTGCACGTGGAATAGGTGGATTCATTCACACGTTCAACCCGGAAGTAGTAATAGTCGGCGGAGGTGTGAGTAAAGCGGGAGACTTTCTACTAAAAAACCTTAGAGAACGGGTTGATAGATACGTAATGACTTCATTCAAGGGAACGGCCAAAGTAGATCTAAGTGATCTGGTGGAAGATGCCGGAATAAAAGGGGCCGCTTCCATCGTTTTCTATCGCAAGAGGTGATTTTTTCTCAAACGCTGGGTAAGTATGTGAGCCTGCCTTGTTGGTTCTGGTAACCTATATTTTCCTGTATATTTTAGGGTTAATGACATAGCGGTATCAACATCCATCATATGGCCCGGTGAAACAAAAACAGGTTTTGTATTTTTTTTGGTTCTTAAAACTGTTCCAATTATCTCCCCGGTTTTATTATACATATAAGAGAAATCTCCTTTATTTCTACCTGGTTCGTTGTAGCTACCAAACAAATGACTTTTTGCAACACCTAAAGATGGCTTTTCCAATAACAATCCCATATGAGCAGCAATGCCAAGGCCTCGAGGATGCGCTATTCCCTGACCATCAAAAAAGAAAAGGTCAGGAACTATTTTCAATTTTTTCACTGTTTCAATGAATATTGGGCCTTCTCGAAAGGAAAGGAACCCCGACACATAAGGAATATGAACTTCCTGGGTGTGATAGACACTTTCAATCACTTTCAAAGTATCATCCATCACTACTATCACACAGAGCCCTAGATTCTTCTGAGGAAAAGAAACATCCACACCTGCAACGATTGAAACCTTTTTCGCAGGAAATTCAAAGGATAACATTCCTTTCAGGGTTCTCTGGATATCAGCGGCTTCTTCCAGAGAAACATTCCAATCGTGTAAGCACCGAATTTTCATGCTAACCTCCTTTATAAGGGTTCGTTGGAATTATACCCTCTGTTAGGTTAAAATATAAAGGTAGAAGATGGACGTTTGGAGGTGTCTAAATGAGATTTTCAATACCAAGGAATGAATTTTTGACACGCCTCGAATCCGTGTCAACCGCTGTTGCTTCAAAGACCGTTAAGCCTATTCTTTCTGGTATACTCTTCAGAACAGCAGAAGACAGCAAGTTAGAACTTATCGCAACTGACCTGGAGACCTCTATAAAGACTTATGTTCAACCAAGCGAAATCTCCGGAACCGGGCAATTTGTCGTTGACGCGAAGGTTTTGCTTGAAATAATGCGTAATTTACCGGATGGAAAGGTTTTCTTTGAGTTTCAGGACACGAACCTCGTCATAAGAATGGAAAAGAGTCGTTTCGTTCTACCCACAATGTCTGGCGAAGAATTTCCAGAGGTAGAACCCGCTCAGGGTGGATGGGAACTGGAAACTTCCGTTACCGCGCTTGAAATAATGATAGATAGGGTGCTCTTTTGTGCGGCAAAAGATGAATTTATGAGAAATCTCAACGGTGTGTACTGGGAACTCGAAGGTGGTTATCTCCGGCTCGTAGCCGCAGATGGATTCAGACTGGCACTCGCTGAGGAAAAAACAAATCAAAACCTCGAAGATCATTTTCTGTTGACACTTAAAAGTATGAAAGACTTGCAATCAAGCATAAAAACAGCTGGATCAGATGACATGAAGATCGTTTATGATGGCACCCGGGTAGGATTCTATTTTGATGGCACAGAGATGGTGGCGAGAGTTGTTGAAGCCGATTTCCCGGATTATAAAAAAGTGCTTCCTAAAGCCTTCAAAACACGTGTTGTAGCTAACACCTCATCATTATCTGATGCTATCAGACGCGCTTCTATCGCCGCCAGGCTCGGAAGTGATTCTATTAAGATCGAGATCAAAGAGGATAACATGAAACTCATTGCTAAGAGCCCAGATCACGGTGAATCCTCTGAAGAGCTTGAAATAAAGAAAGACGGAGAAGACCTTATCATTGCTTTCAATCCAAAATTCTTGCTGGAAGCAACAAAGAAGATAGATACAGAAGAAGTGGAACTCAACTTTGTGGATTCTAACAGTCCGTTGCAGATGAATCCTGTAGATGTTGAAGGATATCTATACATTATAATGCCAATAAGGCTGATCTAAATGTATCGGGTAGGAATTGGATTCGATGCTCACCCTTTAGAAGCAAACAAAAAAGGATTATATCTTGGGGGTGTAAAAGTATCTGAGGAATATTCCTCAATTGGCCATTCCGATGGCGATGCATTGATTCATGCCATTGTAGATGCAATATTAGGAGCCACGAATGCCGGCAATATAGGTATCTGGTTTCCGGAAAATGAAGAAAATCGCGGAAGGAGAAGTACTGAGTTCCTTGAAATAATACGAAAAAAGATATTAGCAGGAAAATACGAGATACTGAATATCGATTCTGTGATTATTATAGACAAAGTCAGAATGAATCCTCATATAGAAAACATACGACTAAAACTTGCAAGAATTCTTGGCATAAGTAAAGGGAATATAAATGTGAAACCAAAATCTGGAAATACTTTGTATGGAAATTCAGTGTCTGTATATGCTGTGTGTATGTTAAAAAAGGTGGGGACATAGTATGCCGGAATATAGGTACGAAATAATCACCAAAGATGGAAAAACAGAAAGAGGAAAAATTAGCGCAGCTTCCCAACTTGAAGCGTTGCAACTATTGAATAGCCAGGGATTCGTGGTTACATCCATCAAGCCAATTTCAAAGACCCGGAAAAGAAAAAGGTCATTGTTCCCTATACAACCTAAAGAACTTAGCCTCTTTTCAAGACAGCTGGCAACGATGGTATCGTCAGGAGTTAGGATTAGAGACGCACTACAGGTACTTTCAAAACAAACTATGTTTTCTCGTAGATTCAGAAAAATTTTGGTTGAAGTCGTTCTTTTAATTGAATCAGGTGAAGGATTCAGCGATGCCCTTGAAAAAACACGCGTCTTTGATGAACTCTTTGTGAATCTTGTCAGAGCTGGCGAAACTGGCGGCGTACTCGATGAGGCCTTACAAAGGGTTGCCGAATTCTACGAAGGAATGGTTGACCTTCAAAACCAGGTAAAATCAGCAATGTCTTATCCATTGTTCATGATGGCTTTTGCCGTTGGTATCGTTGGAGTTATTTCCTTCTTCATACTACCAAATCTAATGAGTGCCTTTGGTACTGGATTTGAACCTGGCGGAGTTATGGGATTCCTCCTGTGGATGAATTCGCTGCTGACAAATCATGGAGTAGTGGTTGCCATTGCAGTGGTAATGTTCTTTATAGGAGCCAAAATCTTCATGATGACAAAATACGGTCTGATCGTAAAAAATTTTTTTGGATCTATCATTCCACCTGTAAGAAAGTTACGAGAAACAACAGCCCTTGAGCGTTTCACACGTACTCTAGCGGTTCTGGTGGCAAGTGGTGTGGATCTTCCAACATCCCTTGAACTCGCCGCCGAGGTTTCGGAAAGCACCAAAATAATGAACGGAATTTCATTAGCTGTAGATATGATCAGAGCCGGGGAACCTATACACGTTTCGCTAGAAAAGCAGAAGATATTCCCTTCCATCGTTATAAGCATGGTTTCAACAGGTGAGGAAACAGGTAAATTAGATGAAGTTATGTTCAAAGTAGCGGATTTTTACCATGCGCAGGTAACTACCTCTCTCAAGAAACTCGTTTCCTTGGTTGAACCAATTATGATCATGTTTATCGGTGGATTTATTGGCTTCCTTGCTTACACAATGTACAACACAATTTTCTCGATGGAACAAGCAATGGGAGGATAACTTATAGCCATGAATCTCACGGAAACAGTACTGTATATTCTTTTAATCTCATTGGGAATGTTCTTAATCTCTTTCCCGATTATAAATTTCTTTGGGAGTTATAATATAAAACTTTCGAAAATACAATTTGATATCTTTCTGGAAGATGTAAAGCAGGAAGCAATACAGAGTTCAAAGCGAAGAAAAATCTTTTACAACCATACAACAGGGATATTTATAGTATCTACCGGAGGAAAATTTGAAGATTTTCCCGGTACAGCTTCTCAAGATTGTATCTTTGGATTTGAAGATGATGGTTCTTTCTTTATAGAGAAAGGTTCCACTACTTTTTCATTTGAAGATGGTTCTTCGCTGGTTATCATGCCAGTAACCGGTAGAGTAGTTTATTAATAGGAGTGAAAGGGTTGTTCGAAAAGTTCGTAACTGCCATAAATTTCTGGGAAGATCTTGCTGAGATTTCGAGAGTACTCGTCAAGAAAAAATACATAATACCGGTCTTTAGTGTCCTCGAATATGGAGAGAACGCTTTAAAGAAGGCTGCAGAACGCTATTTCGAATACAACGTCCTAGATGTAGATGAAGTTATCACCACAGCCATCCACCCATCAAACGTTGTTTTTCAACATGTTGAGGTTCCGAAGGTAAAAAACGAGAAGAGCCTCATGAACGTGGCCAATTTCAAGATAGCAACTCAGTTCTCTCTTCCGCCAGCTGAAGTCATTCCAAGCCCTTTAAACAGCTTAAAAGCAATTAAGAACTCTGTTATACCAATTTTTGCTGTGACAAGGGACAGATTTTTAAAAAATTTTCTTGAAAAGATTAAAGAAGTTGGTTTCCCCGAACCTGATATTGTGGATATCAATCCTCTCCCGATTTTGAAGCTTCCACCTCGAGAAATTTTTGCTGGTTCCAGAATACTCTTTTCTGTTGATCTGGACTACTCTATTTTGTACATTATCAAAGACTCCGAAATAATTGGAATCAACTACATAGGTGAAGGTTTTAATGCTATCATAGACCACCTAACCAAGCCAGATGAAAGTAAATTTGATTTCTTAAAAAATTTTTTGACCTGTCAAGAAGCTGTCGATACGGACCTTGTTGATGAAGCCTCCAACTATCTTTCTCAGACTATTGGTTACCAGTTAAGGATGTACATATCAAATACATTCTCCAGCTCTCCCAACACCTCAATCAGCGATGAACCTTACTTTGATACGGTTTTTGTAGTAGCTCAAAGTGATCTTTCAACAAAGATCTATGTTGAAACCTTTAAGAGAATACTTGGTGATGAAAAAAATGTTTTAGCTCTACCCTTACGTATGGACGCTTCGCCCCAGTTTTCATACAACGTTGCGGGATTGCTTGTAAGAGGGGGTGAGATTCTTGGTAAACGTAAACTTGCATTCAAAGAAGAGAGTCTATAGCCTTTTCACCTTCTTTGTTGTAATAGGAATATCACTGGGAATAATACTTATGGGAAAATTCATTCTTGCTAAAGGTTTTGAAAGCCGATTGAACCAGATTGCATACATAAAAGGGTACCTGCTGGACAGTGTAGGCATCATTCTAACAGGGGTCCCAAAAATTGACGCCAGCGCAATAAGCACAAAACGAAATGAGTTAGTAGTAGAACAGGCGAAATTGGCCCGGCGTGTTTCTGAATTGAAAAAACATATACGAAGCAAAGAAAAAGAAATTCTTTTTTTTAAAACCCTTGAAGCATTTCTTGAAGACCAAAACGCCATCAGATCAATTGTGACCAGGCTAGATTATGAGGGTGGAACAGGGGTAGCTTACTATTACTTAATCTACGATAGAGACTCAAAAACCACTGTACCTTCACCGGCGCTTAAACCTTCTACCCCATATCAGTTAAATTTAAAAGGCGAGATGGAATTTTCCAATCTTTACACACTAAAGCTTTACGAACTAAAAGTTGGTGATGAAATTGATTAACAACGGAGATAATGAAATAAACAAAGGTTTTATGGAAAATTTTAGCGAAGACGCCTTCTTTCTGGGAGAAAGCCTCCTTGGATCCGGGCAAAATCGGGAATTGCTATTCGTTTCTGAAAAGTACAAGAACAGGATAAAAAGAAAAGTTACCCCTCTCCACAGAAAAGGAATTCCTACAAGAGTCGCTGGTATTTTGATAATTTTAACCACAATAACTGCGTTTCTTCTCTTCGTGGGTTTTTACATGTTTAACGCCTTCAGAGACGTTTCAAGGCTTACCACCGAGATAGAAGAGCTGGAACAAACTTATTATCAGGTTCAAAAATTATCGAAGGTAGCAAATGAAACTGTCGCTTTCCTATCTTCAAAAAGTAATTTTGAAGAGCTGGCAAAATTACTGGGCATTTCTACCAATACGAAGGGAAAAGCGTTAGAAGGAATCTATATAGCGAGTAGCGCAGAGGATACCTTGAAAATAATGGAAAGGCTAACTAATGATCCCAAAGTTATCATGAAAAAAATATCCATAAAGTCTAATCTGGGGTTCCCAATACTTCCTAAAACGGACTTACCGACAAATGTTGTGGTAGAATTGACATTGGATCTCTATGTTACTGATCTTTTCTAAGGGATGTATATTATGCTTGAAAAAATTGCTATTTTTTCTATATTTTTTAGTCTAATAGGTATTTTTCTGTTGCTATCTCTTCTGTTTATACAACCCCTTGCAATAACAGAAGAGAGTGTTGTTTATAACAAACAAGAAGAAATTGATCTTTCATTATTCGAAAAAAATTTGAAGTTAGAAAATTATTTTCAACCACTATTCGCAAAGCCGGAAGAGGTCATCCAATCACTTCTGGAGATTGGTGTGGAAGCCACATCACTGGCTTATAAGAGTTACATAAAACTAAATGATGTCAACTACGCTGTTATTGAAGTCAACAACCAACTTAAAACCGTCAGAGTTGGGGATTTCATTGCTCCATATATTGTGTACGGGATTACAGAATTTGCGGTGCTCCTGAATGATACTCGAAGCAACACCTTTGCCATCGTGAAGTTTTTCCAGGCAGAAAATTAAGAAAATTAATAAAGGAAAAATAAAATAAAAAAATAGCAATTATACGGGGTGATCAACATGAAGAAATCTTCGTTGCTTTTATTGTTTCTTTTTTTGATTTTCTTTTCAATCCTGATTCATGCAAATCAATTAAAGTCTCTTGTACCTACTCTGGATGATCGCTCGGTCACGATAACCATGACCTTCAGCTCTGCTTTGAACGAATTAGATTACAATATCCAATCCAACCCATCAAAAACCGTGTACTCGTTGACGCTTTACGGCGTTAGTGGAAAAAACATGAACCTTCCATTAAGAGCCGGACCGGTCGAAGGGCTCTGGACGAGAGATCTTGGGGACAGAATGTCCCTTAGCGTTGCATTACTGATCCCGGCAAATAAAGAACCCGAGGTATTGTTGAAAAATAATACGCTCATCCTTCGTTTCTGGCGATCAGCAATCGAGGTATCAGTTGACCGTTTCAGCACCTACAGCATGAACCTCCAGACGGTATTGACCTACCTTTTCAGTGACGAGGTTCTGAATCTCTCCCACGTTATCACCGAGAAGGTTGGAAAACTCCCGGTAACCGTAGGATTCACCTCCTCACACCCCGAAGATATTTTGCGGAACATCCTCATTTCTCTCGGCAGTCAGATTGCCTATGCCTATCTCACAGATGGAACGTTTTATATAGGAACCCCTGAAGAGGTCAAAGATGTTGTTAACAGGTTCTGGAAAACGTACATCGGCGTCGACATAAAGGTTGGAGAAGATGGGCAAAACCAGCTCGAAGCCATTAGAAAAGCTTTACCGGTGGAAGCTTTTCTGGAATATATTCCAAACGAATCCACTTTATTAGCTTTCGGAGATCTCGAAACCCATCTCCTACTTTCCAACCTTCTAACCTCATCCTACATAAAAAAAGAATATAACGTGGAGCTTTTGAAGCTTCCATCAGGAGAAAAAACTCTTGATTACTTTTACAAAATCGCCTCTGAAGTCAACAATTTTCTCTGTGATGGCTCTGTAAAGATAGACTCCTTACCCGAATTTAATAAACTGATTCTGTCAGGAAGCGCCAGAGATGTAAACATCATCATCTCATACCTGGACAGTTATAAAAAATCTTTGCAGAAAGATCTCGAACAATCGAAACCGAAGATCTTAACCGTAAAACTTCCTGACAACTTTAAGATCGTCGAGGACGTTATAAACCGCAATAGAACTGAGAAAATCACTCTTGCAAGTCTTATCGAAAGTTTGCTCAGTAATTATATTCCCGGAGAGCAACTACAAGTTGACCGTACCTTTGAATCTCTCGGAAAAATAACCTTAACCTTCCCGGAAGCTATGACGGATATAGTCAATGAAATATTGCGAGACATCACCCTGCGCTCACAGACAATTGGTTACAGAATACTGCGGGATACCGCTCCCATAGACAATGAAATCATCATGCAAATCGAGGATTTAACTGGAGTAATCATCGAATCACTGGGCGAAAATAATGGTTACATCATTAAGGGAGAGAAAAATAAGCTCGATATTGCAGAATATTTGATCTCACAATTCACAGAAGCATCACACGGAAAAATAGCGCGCAGATTTATAGAGATAAAAACTGCAGACGCTTTCGATTCCGTTAAAAACTTCCTTGAACATTTCTTCGCCACTGAAGGATTGAAACCAGAACAGTATACTATAGACGCAATAGCTGAAAGACTCGTATTTATCTCTGCCCCTGAGGAAGCTCTTGAACGCGCTCTTCAAGAATTGGGAAAATATGAGAAAGTTTTCTTCCCGGAAACAGGAGAATACTTTATAGAAATTCCTGAGAACGTTTATGAAAGCGGTATAAAGGATTTGATATCAACCTTATACACAGGAAAAATCGATTACACCTACATTCCTTCAATAGAAATCCTCATAGTACGTGGAAACAAGAATGATCTCACCAGTTTACAAAACCTGATTAAACAAATGACACCCAAGATAGAATCACATCTCGGATTGAAAACTTCCCCGATCGAAGAACGCAAGATCTCCAAACTCATAAAGTCACTCCCCGGTTGGGACGACGAAAAATTCAATACCTACCTTGAAAGTTACCTTGGGGAAGAGGCTTACAAAAGAATCAAAATAATTCCAACCACCGGTGGATACCTTGTTATCGGGGATGAAACCACCGTTAAGGTTGTTGAAAATGAGATAGAACGCTTACGAGAGCTAGAGAATCCGTATTATCTAATCGTTGAAAGACTCCCACGGATCGAGCAATTCAACGATCTGTTACTTCGAATGGGCATTACCGTTGAAATATTCCCTGTAAATTCAAAATATATCCTTGCAGGAACAAGAGATAACGTCTTGCAAGCAAGAAATCTTATAAATCAAATTGAGATGGGAATTCCAGCAGAAACAACGGAAGGTACAACAACATCAACTATAGTATTCAGTTTCGTCGACATTCCTGAAGATTCGATAGAAGCCATTCAGGCCATCATCACAAAGCTTGGAATCAATGTAGAAATCATGAAATCTCCAACAGGTCCGCTACTAATTGGAACTCCAAATGAAGTAAAAAGGGCCACGGAAGTAATTGAGTCTGTTCTTTCAAAGCGAAGAGAAGAAGTTGAAAAAACCGTTAACAAAGGATATGCAATATTACCAAAACTCGCTAATCTGGACCTTGGAACTGTGAAAACCATAGCCTCAAGTTTCTCATACAATTTGAATATCATAGAGGCAGCAGGAAAAGTAATCGTTATAGGCACTCAAAAAGATGTTGAAGACTTCATACCGGTGTATAAAGAACTCGAAAGCGACGGTGAAGGAAAGCTCTTAACACTCGATAAAAAAGTTGCATATTCTGAACTCGAAAATGTGATCAAGACTCTTGGATTCTCTGTTTCGATCGTTGAGACCCAGCATAAAATAATCGTTTTTGGAAATCCAGAAGACGTTGCCGCAATTCAACGCCTCGTCTCAGAACTGACACCAGAAGATACAGAACCTGCTACAACTGACGTATTGCCTCTAAAAAAAGATATAGCGGTTCTGACAAACGTAAACATAGAAACAGATAAACTCTCAGCCTTATTGAATGATATGTCAATCAATGTAAAACTCTATTCCTTCAACAACGGACTCGCTATAATAGGCTATCCGGAGGAAATACAAAAAGCCAAAGAGATAGTTCAGCATCTAAGCGGTCTTCCATCTCTTAAAACCAATGTTTACAAATACATAGAAACAACTGAGCCCATGAATCAGGAATTCCTTAGAACAGCAGCAACTTCCCTGGACTTACAGGTAACCTTCCTGTTTATCAAAGAAAACGGAATCATTGTTGTAGGTTCCCGAGAAGATGTTGAATCCATGGTTGAATTTATAAACGGACTTCAATCCCAGATAAAAGAAGAAGAATTTTCTTACGCCCTGGTATCCAGGCCAGGTATAGATATCACAAATCTTGAACAGATATTCGAAGGTCTCGGACTGAATCTAACCGTACATGAATTACCAGACTCACTCGTTTTAATTGGTTCCCGTGCAGATCTTAAAAAAGCCAAATCCTTCCTGGAACAAATACAATTCTCATCTCAAGAATCAGCAGAAGGTACAAAAACAACTTATTCATTGATCAACATTCCCGAAGGCTTTACAACAACAGATATCCAGACCATTGTTAGGAAGATAGGGATAAACGTGGAGACCATACCGGCAGGTACGGCAGCTCTGCTTGTCGGTGAAGAAAGCGCCATAACAGATGCCAAAGGCGTCATCTCCACCCTGTCCGCACTGGGAAAGAAGCCAGCGGAACTGGTTGAATACAGCTACAAAATAATCACGCTGCCGATCGGTGTGACCCCTCAGGAATTGAGTACCTTCTTCGAAACCATAGGGCTCAACCTGAAGACGCTGGAAATCTCCGGTTACGTCGTACTCGTGGGAACGGACGAAGACATAGCAAAAGGAGAAGAAGCTATCAAAGCGCTTGCACCGAAAGAAACAGCCGAAGCGACACCGGTGAAGAAAGAATACACGACTATCTCCGTACCTGAGGGCTTTACCCTTGAGAGCCTGCAAACGGTACTGAGAAAGATAGGGATAGAGGTAGATATAACAGTAGCCGGTGACGTTGTGGTAATGGTTGGCGAAGCAGAAAGCCTCGCCAAAGCCACCGAGGTCATAACCAGACTGCACGGGCTGAACAAACGGCCACAGATAAGCAAGATAGAATACGCCGTTCTGGAAGCCCCGATAGGTCTTGACCTCAACACGGTGAAAGAAGCACTCAACGCACTGAACGTGGCCGCACAGATACTCAAAACAGACGACAAACTCATAGTGATCGGCACGAGCGGCGAAATAGAAGAAACCAAAAACATGATAGAACTGCTCAAGCCGGAGATAACAGAAGAAGCAACGAAAGTAGAAGAGAAGACATACACTCTGGTGAATCTGCCGGAAGGACTCAGTATAGAACAACTACAGACGATAACACGAAAGATAGGGATAAAGACAGAGCTCGTAGGAGCTGCCAACACTGTACTCGTTGTAGGAAGCAAAACAGAGATACAGAAAGCCCAGAACGTCATAGCGACGCTCGCAAAACTGAGCACGAAACCAGAAGAAATGGTGAAGCTCAGTTACAAAATAGAAGAACGTGAAACGACACTGACGGTGAATGAGCTGAACGAATTACTCAAAAAGGTAGGAATAGCTGCAGAAGGAATAGAAGTTTCCGGTAAATTTGTACTCATTGGACCGGAAGAAGAGATAACGAAGGCGGAAGAAGTCCTGGTAGCATTCGAGAAAGATACACCTGAGGCGACAGAAACCAGGAAGGTATACGAACTGGTAAACATCCCCGAAGGTTTCACAACAACAGATATCCAGACCATTGTAAGAAAAATCGGAATAGATGTTGAGACGATACCGGCAGGTACGGCGGCCCTGCTGGTAGGTGGAGAGAGCGCCATAACGGACGCCAAAGGCGTCATCTCCACCTTGTCAGCACTGGGAAAGAAACCTGCAGAACTTGTTGAATACAGCTACAAGGTTTTTGAACGCCCGGGGCAGATAGCTCTCGCTACATTGAGGGAGTTGTTAACCTCCGTTGGTCTCGACGTAAAAGCCATTGAAATTGGTAACTCGCTGGTTCTGATAGGAACAGATTCAAATATTTCAAAAGCCATTGAACTTTTGGATTCTCTCAAGGTAGATAGCGCGGAAACAGGTCACCAAGAGCTCGAATACTCTATCGTAGAATTACCTGAAAATATCGATCCAGACCAATTAGAGAAGGTCCTCGAAGTATTACAGATATCCGCAAGAATTCTCCAACTTGGCGATTTCATGATAGTCACCGGTGATGCAACAAACCTTGCAGATGCCGAAAGACTCATTAAAAAGGTTGTCGATTCAGCTCAAGCCACTGAAACGACGGTGGTCAGCAACGAACTGAGCTATAAACTAATCACTCTGCCACCCGGAAGTTCGTTGGATGAACTCAGCTTAATAGCTAAAACTCTCGAACTAAAACTGAAAATTCAACCGATAGGCAACCAGGTTCTCATCGCTGGTGATCTCAACGAGATAGAGTATATTCAAGACATAATAGAAAAAACAGCAGTACCTGAAAAACCTGAGGGTCAGAGGAACGTCAAACTTTTACAGAAATTGCCTGGTATCGATGCTGATACACTCAAAAAATATCTGTTGAGTAAAGGGATAGCAGTAAGTGATGTTTTTGACGTTGATAATGGTTATCTAATCTTTGGAAGTGATTCTGCTGTTGAACAGGCCCAACAGCTGACAAATTACCTCGCTGATAGTACCAAACGTTCCTACGAGTTTGTAGAAGTACCTGAAAACATCTCAGAAGAGCTTTTGAATACCCTTGCTGACTCACTTATGGTGGATATAGGAATAACCAAAGTCTCTGAGAATACCTTCCTTATAAGCGGTAAAACCGAACAAATTCTGAAGTTCAAAGAGACTCTCTCCGGTCTTTACTCTCTAAAAACAGGTACTCTCGCTTATCGGATAATTAAAAAGCCAGGTATTCAACTTCAGCAGCTTGAAGAGATTTTTAGCGGTTTGGACTTGAGGGTCAAACTTCTTGAAACAGAGCAAAATCTCGTTATCATTGGCAAAGAAAATGATATCGAGAGGGCTAACAAGTTAATAGAAGAATTGACGACAACGTACAATACATCCGCGGCAACTGAAACTAACATAGTTATCTCCGAGTTGCCAAGACTCCCAGGTTGGACTCTGGAACAAATCACTGAGTATTTGAAAGCAGCAGATATTTCACTGAGATCTCTTTTCTCCTACGGCGATAAAGTCATAGGAATTGGTTTTTCAGAACAACTCGAACGTGCCAAAGAACTACTGAATTTCCTTGTGAAAGATCAAAAAACTGAGTTCACAAAGATAGAAAAATCGTTGGCAACGGCAGAACAACTGAAAAACGTTGTGGATAGCATGGACGTTAGTGTAAACATCATAGAGCTGGAAAACGCGTGGCTGCTGATTGGAAATAAAAATGCTCTTGACAAAATCAAAGGAATAATAGAAGGTGCTCTAACTGAAGAGAAAGATTACCAAAGCTACATTTATAACGTAACGAATGTCTCGACAGAACTGGAGCTTTTCATGGAAGCAACTTTCCCACAGGTTGAAACAAGAGTATTCAAAAACCTTGGTGTCATAGTACTTAAATCTAAAGACCAAGAAGCTCTGGCAAAAGCTGAGGAACTAATCAAACAAATTCAATCAAAAGATGTAGAGATTTCGCCAGAAGACAACTTCATGGTTAAAGACGGACTAATCTACGTTTACGCTGAAAATGCGAATCTTATTGCTGTCATGAAACGCATTGCTAAGAGCCTCGGTATCTCCCTCATGGTCCCGGAAGAATTAGATGAAACCTTCACATTGACGTTGGAAGGTGTGACCTGGGATACCTTTGTTGCTGCTATTCAGGAATGTGAACCCGTAAAAGTAGAAAAGGTTAATGATATATACATAGTGAGAAAAAAAGAGATAGTTTCTGAAGCTCCAACTGATGATGCAACAGGAGAACAAATTTACCGCGTTTATCACAACATCGAAGAACTCAAAACTCTTATTGAATTCTACGGGGGCACGGTGTATGCAGATTCCGTCAATGGGATTTTGGTTGTGAAGGGATTACCCAAATCCAGAGTTCTGGAATTAATGGAGCAGGTAAGTGGGACCTTTACATCACCGAAAAAACAGGTGAAGATCGAAACAAGGATCGTAGATAAATCGTTGCTGGATGATATCACCAAGCAGTTCAGTACCAGTTTGGGTTTTGAACAGCCAAATATCCTTTTCAGCTCTGGGTCTCTGAACCTCAGCTTCAGTATTCTTGATAGTGTGGATTTCGCAAAGCTGCTCAAAAATCTCATAACTGGTTCTGCCACAATAACAGCACAACTTGAAAAATCCAATGTTGATGGTAGCATAATCTCCAATCCATCTATCGTAGCTTTGAGTGGTGAAGAAGCAAGAATCCATATAGGTGACACCATACCTATATTGCTCAAGAAGATCGATCCAGCAACGGGAAACATTGTTGAAGAACTCCAATATCTTGAAACCGGTGTTGAAATGACGATAACACCAACGGTAAAAGACGACGGCACCATATTGCTCGATCTCTACATAAAGGTCAGTGAACCCCAACCCTACGCCAACGATCTCTACGGTGAAAAAACCAGAGAAGCAAAAACAAAACTTGTTATCTCCGATGGTAACACCCTGACGATAGGTGGCCTTGTAAGCGAAAGAGAAAACGTGAGCGTTACCAAGTTGCCTTTCTTTGGCGATTTACCGTTCATTGGGAAACTTTTCAGGGCCGAAAAGACAACGAAAGAACAGAGGGAAATGGTCATATTCATAACGGCGAAGGTGGTGGCCCCATAATGGATAGGAACCCGGTCTTTGCCGGTAGATTTTACGCTTCCAATGCTGAAGAATTGAAAAAGCAGATAACTGCATGTTACGATCACCCCGTAGGTCCGGGTGAATTGCCCGGACCAGTTTTTTCTTTTGCGCTCAAAAATGCTGGACTCATTACTCCACACGCAGGTTATATGTACAGTGGTCCTGTTGCGGCCCACGGTTATCTGGAACTGTCGAAAATTGGTAAACCCAGAAAGATAATCATTATAGGCCCGAATCATACAGGTTATGGCGCGCGGCTGTCCATATGGCCTGAAGGCAGCTGGCATACTCCTCTTGGAACATTACGAATAGACGAATCCCTTGTTGGTGAACTAGTAAGGAATTCCCAGGGTGAATTGAAACCGGACACTTCCGCTCACCTTTACGAACACTCCATTGAAGTGCAGCTTCCATTCATCCAGCACATCTTTGATAACGATCCCACAATCGTTCCAATAATAATGACAGACCAAAGCATAAACGCCGTAAGAACTTTGGTAGAAGCCATTTCAAGCATTCTAAAAAAAGAAGAAGGGATATTTGTTATCGCGTCTTCAGACATGAACCATTATGACAATCACGAAACAACACTTAGAAAAGACGAACTTCTCATAAAAGCTTTGCTAACAAAAGATATTGACAGAATTTATCAGGTCGCCCGGGAAAACCGAATAACTGCATGTGGATTGGGACCAATAGCAGTGGTTCTGAAACTTTTCGACGAACTGAAAATATTAAAGCATGCCACGAGCGGCGACGTTTCTGGAGATAAATATCATACAGTGGGCTACCTTTCTGCCATCCTCAGTTAAATTTTATCCAGAAAATATTTCCTTCTTTTGAGATATCCAGGTAAACATCCCATCCCGCTTTTCTAGCCAATCGTCTCGCGATGGTTAAACCAAGTCCATGACCTTTTTTTTCTTTATCCAGCCTGAAAAACGGCTCAAATATTTTTTCTTTATACTCCTCGAGTATCTTTGGACCGTAACTCATAACACCTATTTTATTGTTCTCAACAACAATCCTTATCGGCAGATTCTCCGGAGAAAACTTGTTTGCGTTATCAACAAGTATATTGAGGATATTTTCTAAAAGTCCATCGGGAATTTTCAAAAACGGGTCGGCTTTACAATCAACTTCTATCTTCCTATTCGGTAATCTGCCTTTAAGTTCATCAATATAGTCATTAAGAAAATCACTCGCCTGTATTTCCAGCATCTTGGAAAGGTCGATAGGTTCGTTAAGATTGAGAAACTTCGATACAAGATCATTCAGTTCAATAGCGGTTCTTTCAATTCTTTCTAGAGATTCATAGGCTATATCCTCATGTTGCAACCCCCAGCGCCTCAGCATTCCAACATATCCAATAATATTCGCCAGAGGGGTTTTTAATTCATGAGCAGCACTTACAGAAAATGCTTTCTCATCTTCAAGAGCATTTCTTAATCTAAGAATCATTTTATTAAGACTCTTCGTCAGCTCCAGCATCTCTCCGCTCAATCCTTCTTCAGGAAGTAATCCTTCCATCTCTCTCGATATCTTTTCGGCTCTCTTTATAATGCTTCCAATACTCTTTATGAACCGTGAACTGAAAAGGAAAGAAAAGAAAAGGATTACACCTGCACCTATCAACCAGACGATGAAGAACAATCCAGCTGTACGTTTTAAAAGTTCGACAATATGATTCGCAGGTTGAATAGCAACAATAATTCCACGTGTTGTTTTCAATTGTGTCTTTAAAAAGTATTCACCATTAAGATCGAATATCTTTTTTTCTGCAGAGAGCACCAAAATCTTTTCAACCTGTTCTCCAATTCCAAGAGCATCCTGAATAACCTTATACTCATCATTCCTAAGGATAATAACCGTAGCGGGAATTCTATTAAACATCTTTGGAGGAATCGTTTGAAGAATTTTTTCATTATAAACACGATCAATCTGTTTCAATGCGATAAGGGCATTCCTGCTGGTACTGACAATAACAACGCGATAAACGGTCGCATACGCCAGCAAAACAACTATCAGCGACGCGATAAGACTTATAACCGTCATCCAGAAATTAGCCCTCAACTTTGAGTACATAGCCAACTCCTCTCACAGTCTCAATCTTTATCTTCAAAGGTTCTAATTTTTCCCTGAGATACTTTATATAAACAGGTATTGTACTCTCGCTTGGAGCTCTTTCCTGTCCCCAAAGAACTGCTATAATCTGATCTTTTTCGACAACGGTTCCCGTGTTCGAATAAAGTATTTTAAATATTCTGAATTCAAGGGAAGACAACCTGACTTCGATTTCACCACTCCGCAGGGTTCTGCTTTTATCATCTATCTCAATGCGGGAAGATATATCGGATAGCCTTTCATTATTCTTGACCCTTTCATGTAAAAAAGCCCTGCGTGCAAGAGCTTCTATTCTCGCCAGTAATTCCTCCATGTCAAAAGGCTTAGTCACATAATCATCAACACCAAGCCTGAAGGCTTTAAGCTTGCTCTCTTTGTCATTTATCACACTTAATATAATTATTCCGGCACCCGGAAAGATCTCCCGAAAAGCCACCAGCAATTCAAAGCCATCAAGTTGAGGCAATAAAATGTCGAGCAACACTATATCCGGGCAGAAATCCCTGTACATCCTTAATGCATCTATTCCTTTTCCAGATGTTTTCACTTCATAACCATAGTGAGTTAATTCTAGATTTAGCAGCCTTCTCAAACCTTCATCGTCCTCAACTACCAGTACTTTCAAATATTGCCTCCTTTCCGCATCTCTTCAGATTTCGGCAGAATTAACATGATATAATTTAATGGGAGGTGATCAGGTGAGATACCTGGTTATTATACTGATTTTAAGTTTCTCCACCCTTTTAACAGCTTCTCCTGTACTTGGATTCGAAGCCGGACATTTTAATTCTATACCAAATACTCTCGATCTCAATCTTTATTATGATGGAATAACAATAAAATACTTCAGTCCAACATCACTAAAATTATCAAGCGGAGCCGGTCTTACCTTTGCACTCATTGAATCTCGTTCTTCTCAAGAATTTCTTGAGAATCCCATCAATTTGTTTCTGAAATTTTTATATATCACCGCTTACGAATCATCTCCCGAAAAGATATTCAGCATAAGGTTCTGCTTCGCAACTGGCTTTTCAGTTATAGGATTCAAACAAATGGGGACATTCTTAAGCCTAACCCCGGGACTTGCTTTTAATTTGAACAATCTATCTTTCGCATTTAATTTTGGGATAGAAACACAGATTCTCGACGGAAACACTCTTAGTTTATGGTCTGTATCGATGGAAACGATGTACAGTTTCTGAGGTGATTAAAATGACCGAACAAGCGATTGTAAAAAAGGTAGAGCAAGAATATGCGATATTAACGAAATCACGAGAAGAAGCCTGTGCGATGTGCGCAGCTAAGAATATGTGTAGCGTATCCAATAGCACCACAGGAAAAACAATGACCATTAGAGCTATGAAAAACGGTATCGATGTTAAACCCGGTGATATTGTAGAAATAGAGGTTCCTAATTTTTCCGCAACCAAACTCGCCTTTCTTCTTTATGGACTCCCCCTAATAGCATTTATCATTACTATGATGGGATTGGTTTCTCTGGGAATCTCGGAGGGATTCGCTGTTATCGTTGGTCTGCTGGCTGTTGCTGGAGTTTATCTGTTATTATCGATCTATGACAAAAAAAACAGAGAAAAACTCATGCCACGTATACTCAGGAAGGTGGGTAAAAGCAATGGTTTTTTCACTGCTAGATGAAACCCTCCGGCTTATCGAATTTGATCATGTCCTGGAGAAGATTTCCCTTCATTGTTTCTCCACTTACGGCAAAAACGCTTTCAAAATTCTTTCCCCCGCTGAAAAACCTTACGAAAGGCTGGAAAGGGGAAAAGAATTCTTTGAACTTCTGCTCTACGAAGGTGAACCACCAACGTCTGGTATCCATGATTTGAGCATAGAGATAGAAAGAGCATCATCAGGGAGCATCTTAAGCGGACAGGATCTGAGAAAAATCTCCTCCACTCTTAAATCTCTTTGTAGAATTAAGGAATTCATCGAAGCTGTTAAAGAAAAATACCCGGAAGTCTGGAAAATAGCTGAAAATCTTTATTGTGAGCGCGGATTGGTTAATGAAATAGAAAAAGCCATAGATGAAAATGGAAATGTAAAAGACAACGCTTCTCCGGCATTAAAAGGAATAAGAAGGGAACTGACAAGCTTAACAAAAACCCTCAGAACAAAACTCGATAACCTCATCTCGCAATATCAAGAAAACCTGACCAGCAGCAACCTTGTTACCCGTGAAGGAAGATACGTCCTGCCACTGCTGGCTGCCAGAAAGAACCTTTATGAAGGAATCATACATGGTGCGTCCGCAAGTGGTGCTACCGTCTATTTTGAACCAAAGGAGCTGGTATCTCTAAACGATAGGCTCAAAATCCTTTACTCAATGGAAGAAGAAGAAATACACAGGATACTTAGAAACCTTACCCAAAAATTCTTCCTTTCGCTGGAACGCTTGAAAAAAAACATTGCAGCTATCTCAGAATTGGATGTTCTCTACGCAGCTGCAATCTATGCGAAGAAAAATCGAGCGATCTTTATCTTCCCCAATACCGAATTTGAATTTGATCTGATAAATCTAAGACATCCTTTGATCCCTTCTGACAAAGTTGTACCAATAGATTTTCAGCTTCCTCCTGACAAAAGTGCCGTCATAATAACAGGCCCAAATACTGGCGGAAAAACCGTAGCATTGAAAAATATTGGTCTTGCAGTTGCATTAACGATGTGCGGCCTTCCAGTTCAAGCAGCTAATGGATCAAAAATTCCATACTTCGATAAACTTTTCGCCGATATAGGAGATGAACAATCAATTGAACAAAGCCTCAGTACGTTTTCTTCTCATATGAGCAGGATCGTGAAAATACTCGAAAATGCTGATAGAAATACCCTGGTTCTCCTCGACGAGCTGGGCGCTGGAACCGACCCTGTGGAAGGCGCGGGACTTTCCATGGCTATAATAGATAAACTTCTGGAAAAGAAATGCAAAAGCGTAATAACCACTCACCTATCCCCTCTGAAAATGTACGCCATGGAGAAAGAAAAAGTCCTCAACGCGAGTGTCGAATTCGATGTAGAAAGTCTGAAGCCTACCTATCATTTGATTATAGGTGTCCCCGGGAGCTCGAACGCAATCCAGATTTCCAGAAAGCTCGGGCTTTCACAGGAGGTGGTTAAAAAAGCCCAAAGTTACCTTACCTCAGAAACTGTGGATTTTGAAAAACTCATTTCCAAACTGCATAGGGAAAGATCTACGGTAGAAAAACTCAAGCGGGAACTGTTAAATGAAAAACAAAATCTCAAAGAACTGAAAAAAACCTATGAGAAAAAACTCGAGCTACTGAAGAAAAAGCGATACGCCGAGGTTAGCGAAGAGTTGAAGGAACTTGAAGAGAAAGTTACCAGACTCATGAGTGAAATCGAAAATGCAATAAACCTCTCGCGTTCCAGCAGAGAAAAAGATAAGGTCGAAGCTGTGAAAAAACTCCAGAAAGTTCGTAAGGAAATGGACGCCGGGAAGTTAATAAGTCGAGAAAAAACCTTCAAAAAATTCAAAACAGGTGAAACGGTGAAAATAATCGAAACAGGTTTAACAGGAGAAATAATTGATATAGATGAGAACCGGGCAATTGTAAAATCCGGCCGATTGACTCTGGATCTCCCTCTAGAAAAACTTGAACACGCTGATACCCCCACAAATCTGACCGACATAAGTAGCGATTCTTACACCCCTTCAGGATCCCGTGGATTCACCGCAAAGGAGATTGACATTCGCGGTATGGTCACTGAAGATGTTCCATTCGTCCTCGATAAATTCATCAATGAGTTACTTAACGAAGAGCTCAGAACAGGGTATATAATCCACGGGAAGGGCACGGGAAAACTAGCTGAAGCCGTCTGGCGTTATCTAAGAAAATCAAAGAAAATTAAAACCTTCAGAGTGGGAACCCCTTCTGAGGGTGGCCACGGTGTAACGGTGATAGAGGTGTGATGATGTTCAGCGTTGGGACAGATATAGTAGCCATCTCGAGAATTTCCGAAGAATTGGCGGAAAGAATTCTGAGTGAAGAAGAAAAAAAGATCTACAACAGCTTCAAAAGCGTAAAACGAAAAAAGGAATTTGTGGCTGGAAGATTCGCTGCCAAAGAAGCCTTTATAAAAGCTTATGGTGAAAAAAATTTAGATTTCAAAAAAATAGAATTTCTAAAAGATGAAAACGGGAAACCTATCCCCGGAAAGAAACTCAAAAAACTACTTAATGATATTGAATTACAGGTCAGCATATCCCATGAAAAAGAGTATGCCATTGCGGTTGTAATTGTACTGAGGAGGGATGAAAAATGAGAGCCCCCCATGATGTAATTGAACGGGCAAAAAAATTGAGAGAAGAACTGAATTACCACGCCTATAGATATTACGTACTGAACGATCCAATAATCACCGACGAAGAATATGACAGGATGTTAAAGGAGCTCCAGGAACTTGAAAAAAAATACCCGGAGCTAATTACTCCTGACTCTCCAACCCAAAGGATTGGGGCTAAGCCCCTAAATGGCTTTGAACAGGTCATTCATTCTTCCAGGCTTTACAGCCTGGACAATACTTATTCTGAAGAAGAACTCAAAGGCTTCGATAGAAGAATAAAAAAATTACTCAATGTCGAACAGCTCGATTATGTGTGCGAACTAAAAATAGATGGGCTTTCCGTTACCCTAAGGTATGAAGAAGGAATTCTCGTTTTGGGAGCTACCCGGGGCGATGGTACCGTTGGAGAAAATGTCACAAAAAATATCAGAACGATAAAGTCAATACCCTTGAGACTAAGAAAACCACTTACGATAGAAATAAGAGGAGAAGTTTATCTCCCCAAAAGCGAATTCAAAAAAATAAATGACGAAAGGGCCGAACAGGAATTGCCTCTCTTTGCCAATCCGCGAAATGCAGCCGCTGGAACGCTAAGACAACTTGATCCAAAAGAAGTAGCCAAAAGAAATCTCGATGCCTTTTTCTATCAGATAGTTTCCCCGGAGAACTATGAATTAGAAACTCAATGGGAGGTTCTGCAGTTTCTGAAAGAAATTGGTATGAAAACTGAACCACATGCCAGGCTGGTCAGCGATATCTCAGAGGTTATCGAGTTCTGGAAAGAATGGTCCGAATCGAGAAATAACTTAGACTATGCAATAGATGGACTCGTTGTTAAAGTAAACAGGATAGAATTTCAAAATAAGCTTGGTTACACCGCCAAAAGTCCACGCTGGGCAATCGCTTTCAAATTTCCAGCCGAGCAAGCACGAACAAAACTCCTCGATGTTACCTTTCAGGTTGGAAGAACAGGTGTAATAACCCCTGTAGCTGAACTGGAACCGGTTAAACTTGCCGGAACAATTGTTAAACGTGCTACTTTACATAATTTTGACTACATTCGAGATAGGGATATAAGAATCGGTGACACTGTAATAGTAGAAAAAGCTGGAGAAATAATCCCGCAAATCGTTAAACCAATAGCCGAAACCCGATCGGGCAAAGAAAAAGTCATTGAACCTCCATCAAGCTGTCCAGTTTGCGGTGGAAAGGTTGGGAAAGCAAAAGAAGACGAAGTAGCTTTACGCTGCCTCAACCCTGCTTGTCCTGCTAAGACGGAAAGGAGGATTTTGCTGTTCGTTTCACGTAATGCTATGGACATAAATGGACTCGGAGAGAAAATGATAAAAAGGCTCGTTCATTCGGGACTTGTAAAAAGCCCGGCTGACCTCTATAAACTCACCCCTTTTGATCTTGCGCAACTCGGCAACGGAATAGGAGAAAAAACCATAAGGAACTTCTATAAAGAACTTGAAAAAAGTAGAAAAAGACCTTTGCACAAGCTTCTTGCCGGGCTTGGCATTCCAGGTGTCGGAGTTAAACTCGCAAGGGATCTGGCGGAACATTTTAAAACCCTTGATGCACTTCAAAATGCAACAATCGACCAGCTTCTTGAAGTTCCGGGCATCGGACTGGAATTGGCAAAAAACATAGTGGAATTTTTCAACCTTCCAGAGATAAAGGAAGAAATTGAGCACCTCAAGAAAGAAGTTAATACCTCAGAACGTTCCTCGAAAAAAGAAGAGCTTCTCAAAGGGAAAAAATTTGTGTTGACCGGAACCTTGAAGAACTTCACCAGAAAAGAAGCGGAAGAACTCATAGTCTCTCTGGGAGGAAAAGTGAGTTCCAGCGTCTCAAAAAATACCGATTTCGTGGTCGTTGGAGAAAATCCTGGTTCAAAATTTCAAAAGGCCAAAGCCCTAAACGTCAAAACAATAAACGAAGAGGAATTCATTAAGTTGATTCGGGAGGGAGAAAAAAATGATATATCTTGATAACAACGCTACAACCAGGCTTGCTCCTGAAGTCCTTGAAACCATGACACGCTATTATATGCAAGATTACGCGAACCCCAATTCTATCCATTCCATGGGACTAACCGCCAGCATGGCTATGGAAGAAGCTAGAGAAAAAATAGCCAATCTTCTCGGTACAAACCCAAGAGAAATATTCTTCACTTCATGTGCAACTGAATCGATCAACTGGGCATTACGAACCGCTACCAGTTTCAGAGGAAATAGAAAAAAAGTTATTACAAGCTCCATAGAACACAAAGCGGTCTTAAACACCTTGAAAGATCTCAAAAATACCCACAATATCGAAATCATTCAGGTACCCCCGGAAAGGAACGGTATCGTCCTTGCTGAAAAAATATTGAAAGAAATCGATGACAATACTTACCTTGTCTCTTTGATGGCGGTTAATAATGTCACCGGAGCGATTCAACCCTTTGAAGAACTAGGAAACCTTCTTGCGAAAAAAGGAATTTTTTATCATATAGACGCGGTACAAACTATAGGAAAAATACCTTTCAACTTAAAAAAAGTGACATGCGATTTTGCAAGTTTCAGCGCTCATAAGTTTCACGGTCCGAAAGGTGTGGGCATCCTCTACGTTCGTAAAAACACGAAGCTGCGTCCTTTCATCACCGGAGGCGGACAGGAAAGGGGCATGCGTTCTGGAACACAAAACGTTCCCGGAATAGTTGGAACAGCTTTAGCATTAGAATTAGCTGTCAATTCACTCGAAGAAACCTCTACCCGTCTCAATCAATACAGAAAAATCATCATCAAAACAGTTAAAGAAATAGGCGGTGTAGTAAATACACCTTTCGAACATTCTATTCCTAACACTCTTAACATCTCTATTCCCGGAATAAGGGGAGAAATTCTGGTAAATGCTCTCTCCGATGAAGGAATTTGTGTGGGAACTTCTTCCGCTTGCTCTTCACGAAGCGATGGTGGTCAATACGTCTTAGAAGCAATGAAGATCAATCCTGAACAGACCGCGTCGGCAATAAGAATAAGTATGTCACGAGAAAATACTGAAAAGGAAATTCTGACCTTTGTCAATGTCCTAAAGAAACTGGCCGCCGCTTTGAAATTTTGACTCTAAACGGGTATAATTGTTCACAGTCAGATATAATTCTCTTTGAGGTGATCTAATGATTAGAAGTATGACAGGATTCGCAAGAGCAGAGGAAGAAAAAGGCGGAATACTATGTTCCGTTGAATTAAAGAGCGTTAACTCTAAACACCTGAACATTGATGTAAACACAGGTGGAAGATTCACCGAACTCGAAATCAAAGCCTCCAGATTCTTGAGAGATCACCTCAGAAGGGGAACAATCAAAGCATACATAGATATTCTGTTCATGGATCAGGCCGATGTAATTCAACCAGATATGGGAATGGCAAGCGCTTATTACAGAGCTTTAAATCAACTCGCTGATAAATTCAAAATTGCTGACAGGATAAGTCTCGATGTAATGACGAAAATGAAAGATATATTGAGGTACAAAGTCTCTCCAGAGTTGATGGAAAAAATATGGGACTGTGCTAAGATCGCTCTGGGAAAAGCGGTGACGGACTTAAACAAAGACAAAGAACGAGAAGGCGAAAACCTTTCTCAAGCCATACGCTCCTATCTCACCAGTTTGAGACAAATAGCAAATTCTCTAAAAGAGGAATCCAAAGGATTTCTGGAATTTTATCGTGAACAGCTCAAAAAGAGAGTGGAAGAAATTCTCAATTTTGAAGCTGATAAGAATAGATTGGAGCAGGAAGTGGTAATCCTCGCTGAACGCGCCGATATATCTGAGGAGATAGTAAGACTATTCTCACACATAGATTCCTTCGAAAAGCTTCTCGATAAAGATGGCGAATGTGGTATTCAACTTGATTTCCTCTGTCAGGAAATGCATCGCGAATTTTCTACCATAGCGGCTAAATCAAAGAAACTGTCCATAACATCTCTTTCAATCGAAGGACGTACGTTGGTAAATAAAATCAGAGAACAGGTGCAAAACATAGAGTAGGAGGTGCAGAGAGTGTACGGACTTATCAATGTTGGGTTTGGAAACGTAATCATTGGGGATCGTGTTATAGCGATTGTTAACCCTGAATCAGCTCCCTTGAAAAGACTAAAAGAGGTTGCCAAAGAGGAAGGAAAGCTAATAGACGCTACTTACGGTAGAAAAACTCGTGCTATTGTAATCACTGACAGTAACCACGTTATTCTCAGCGCAATTCAACCAGAAACAATCGCTTCTCGTTTCATGCAAACCTTCACGGACATCGAGAAACTTCTCGAAGAAATCAGACAGGCGGAGAGACGGACGGAAGAATGAGGGGAACAATTTATGTAGTCTCCGGTCCTTCCGGAGCTGGAAAAACATCAATTTTGAAAGAAGTCCTAAAAAAAATCCCGAATCTTACATTTTCTGTTTCTTATACAACGCGCCCCAAAAGGCCTGGAGAGATTGATGGGGAAGATTACTTTTTCGTTAGTAAAGAAAAATTTGTGGAACTGGTAAATAGTGGGGAATTTCTTGAATGGGCGGAAGTCCATGGTAACCTCTACGGAACATCAAAAAGTTTCGTTGAGTCAAAGATTGAAAAAGGGATAAACATTATCCTGGATATTGATGTTCAGGGTGCATTGTCTGTGATGAAAAAACTTCCCGACGCTGTTACCATATTCATATGCCCTCCATCATTCAAAGATCTGAAAAAGCGCCTTGACAACCGGGGCACTGAAAAAGAGAAAGATCGGGAAAGAAGACTCAAAGATGCCAAGTGGGAATTATCCCACATTTCAGATTTTCAATATCTGGTAGTTAACAGAACTTTAAACGAGTCGGTAAAACAACTTGAAGCAGTAATAATAGCAGAACAACTGAGAGTTGATAGAATAAAAGATCATATGGGACTACAGGACTTCTTTAAGGAGAGTGATAACGATGTCTGTGATAATTAATTACGACAAACTTCTCAAAAGGATAAGGCATAAGTACGCTATCCCTATAGCCGCTGCGCGTAGAGCCGAGGGTCTAAAAGACTTTGGTAGGCCAAAACTCGACCCCCAAATGGTGAAACAAGCCGGCGACAAGATAAACATTGCCCTTAAAGAATTGGAAGAGGGTCGCATAGTCATCAGAAACGAAGAAATGTTGAAAATCCTCGTCCCAAAGGTAAAATGATGGAAAGCAGATTTCTGAAAGGTAAGAACATACTTTTAGGTATAAGCAGCGGCATAGCAATCTACAAAGCTGTTGATCTTGTAAGTAAACTGAGAAAATTAGGGGCAAATTTAGCAATAATTATGACACCAGAGGCTCAAGGAATGATCTCTGGTGTTGTTTTTTCCGCTGTCGGCAACTGTCCGGTATACACAGATCTCAACGCTGTAGAAAAAGGATGGATTCCACACACTGAGCTTTCCCGTTGGGCAGATACTTTAATCATTGCACCAGCAACAGCAAATACTCTAGCAAAAATAGCTCACGGGATAGCCGATAATCTTTTGTTGTCAACAGTATTGGCATATAACGGGAATAGAAAGCTTCTCGTTCCTACCATGAACACAAGGATGTTCGAGAATGTAACAACACAAAGGAACATCGCCATCCTTAAAAATAACGGCTGGTACTTCATCGAACCGGAAGAAGGCCATCTTGCCTGTGGCGAAACCGGTAAAGGCCGCTATCCAGATAACGACAAAATAATTGAAGAACTGGCATTTCTTCTTTCTCCGAAACCCCTTTCTGGAAAGAAAGCGGTTGTCACTGCGGGTCCCACAAGAGAATACATTGACACAGTAAGATTCATAACCAACCGTTCTTCTGGAAAGATGGGTTATGCGATAGCTCGTGCTCTCAGATATATGGGAGCAGAACTTGTACTCATAAGCGGCCCAACGAATTTAACACCACCTTACGGGATCAAAGTAATAAACGTTGTTTCTGCCTCAGAAATGGCTGAAGCTACAATAACCGAAGTAAAGAAAGCCGATCTTCTTGTTATGACTGCTGCTGTCGCTGATTACACACCGGAGAAAACTTTGAGCGCGAAGCTAAAAAAGAGTAATAAACCATTACAACTAAACCTCAAAAGAACTAAGGATATATTGAGCAGTCTTGACAAATCTAATGGCAAAATATTCGTAGGATTCAGTGCCGAAGATTCACAGGTCTTTGAAAGATCACAGGAAAAACTCAAGAAAAAAGGGTTGAATATGATCATCTTCAACGACATATCCAGAAAAGACATAGGCTTTGAATCCGAACTCAACGAAGTGGGAATAATATATGACTCAGGAGATTTTGAAATGCTACCCCAAATGTCAAAAGCTGAACTGGCTTATGAAATCGTGAAAAGAATAACTGACCGTTATTTCAAAGAACACTAACTAATTTGATCACTGGAAACAAAAATTTTTTCTGGTATCTTGACAGCTTCTTATTGACCGTTTATAATAAAAACCGAGTGTCGAGCCAACGTAGCTCAACTGGCAGAGCGGCTGACTTGTAATCAGCAGGTTGGGGGTTCGAGTCCCTTCGTTGGCTCCACACAGTTAGCGGTGGTAAGGTGCCCGAGTGGTCAAAGGGGGCGGACTGTAAATCCGCTGGCGGAACGCCTACGGTGGTTCGAACCCACCCCTTACCACCATTGTTTATGTTATATATGAATAAAAAAACGGATGAGGTGACACGATGGCCAAGAAAACGAAAAGCAACAAAATACTCGTGACACTCAAGTGTACTGAATGTGGTACCAGAAACTATTATCGTTTCAAGGACAGAAGAAAAAAGTATAAGCTCGACAGCAGAAAATACTGTCCGAGGTGCAGAAAACACACATTGCACAAAGAATCCAAATAATGGACGTTTCATTCCTTAGGAGGAGATTGAATGGCACAAAAGAGTTTTTGGAGATTCATCACCGAGGTTAGGCAGGAAACCAAAAAGGTAACCTGGCCAAATAGAAAACAGCTTCTTTCTACAACTGGTGCTGTTATGGTTGTTCTCTTGGTCTGCGGTATTTTTCTCGGACTTCTCGATATTATTTTTACTAATGTCATAGGCGACCTTCTTAAGTTCCTCACAGGTGGCCTATAATAATGAATACCGCAAGGTGATATCTGGTGCGTAAAAAGTGGTACATAATTCAAACTTATTCCGGACTTGAAAATTCTATTAAGGAAGCTCTGGAAGCAAAAGTTCGCTCCTATGGTTATGATCATCTTTTCGGCAGAATCCTTGTCCCGGAAGAGGTAAAGCTTGACAGAACCTCCGCGGCGGCGGAGAAGCATATTGTCTCATCTGACGCCGAGCTTCTTGTATCATCTAACCAGGATGTCAAGAAGGGTGATCCCATTGCCAGAGAGCCAGAAGCAAAAGCGAAAAACGACGGTGTAATAAAAGAGATCAAGAATTACCGGGTGATCTTCATAGAAACAATAGACAGGCGTTATACTAAAACCTATTACATTCCTGAAAGCGCAAAAGTCGAAACAGGGATTAAGGCCGGTGCACGAATTCGTCAGGGAATGCCTCTGGCGAAGCAGGGAGATTTTTTCTGTGAGCTTGATGGTAGAATCGTCTTCACCGAAAAGATGAAACGTATCGTAGTTGAAAAAGATAACGGCGGAGAAGACGTCTACATGGTCTATCCGAAGAGCTATGATCCGAAGATCATCAAAAAAGGCGCCAAAGTCAGCCGCGGACAGAAAATAGCCGATTCGAAAACCATATATTCCAAGATTGATGGGCGTACAGAGATCGCTGAACTACCCGGTAGAAAAGAGATCAAGATCTTTAAAATCACCCGCACAAGGCTTTACCCGGGATATATCTTTATCGAGATGATCATGACTGACGAGACGTGGAATCTCGTCAAGAGTACACCTAATGTTGTCAACTTCGTCTCAAATGGCGGACAGCCCATAGAACTAAAGCCCAAAGAGATCAAGGCGCTGTTAAGATTGGTTGGGCTCGAGGAATACGAAGAAAAAACTAGACCAATCAAGGTTGAGGTTGATTTTGAAGTCAACGAAATGGTTCGTATAAATTCTGGACCTTTTGAAGACTTCGTAGGTAAAATCACAGAGATTGATCCTGAAAGACAGGAAGTTAAAGTCGTTGTCAGCATATTCGGCCGTGAAACACCAGTTATGCTAAACCTGTCAGAGATAGAAAAAATTGTTTGAAGCATTTTGAAGCATCACGATAAATACGTGGGAGGGAATATCCCGCTAAAACCACAGGAGGTAGTGAAATATGGCTAAGAAGATTATTGCAAAAATCAAGTTGCAGCTCGAAGCCGGAAAAGCAACACCGGCTCCACCTGTTGGTCCCGCATTGGGTCAGCACGGTGTTAACATCATGGACTTCTGTAAGAAATTCAACGCTGTCACTGCTGATAAGCCAGGAATGGTTTTCCCGGCCGTTATCACCGTCTACGCTGACAGATCCTTCACTTTCGAACTGAAGACGCCACCTGCCAGCTTCTTAATACTGAAAGCTGCCGGCATCAAGAAGGGCTCCGGTGAACCCAACAAAGTCAAAGTTGGAAAAATCACCAAAGCTCAGGTGGAAGAAATAGCCAAAATCAAGATGCCCGATTTGAACGCCAGGACTCTCGAAGCTGCTATGAAGATCATCGAGGGTACGGCAAGGAATATGGGCGTCGAGGTCGTAGACTAAGGAGGGATCTGTATGCCTAAAAGATCAAAAAGGTATCTCGAAGCTCGTAAACTCGTTGACAGGACAAAAGCCTATACAATCGATGAAGCCATTGAACTTCTGAAACAGATGCCGTCAGCAAAGTTCGATGAATCAATTGAGCTTCATATAAAGACCGGGATTGAACCTTCCAAATCTGATCAGCAGGTGAGAGGTACGATAAGTCTTCCCCACGGAACCGGTAAAAACGTAAAAGTTCTCGTATTCACACGCGGAGAAAAGGTTGAAGAAGCAAAAGCCGCAGGAGCTGACTTTGTGGGTTCCGACGAACTCATCCAGCAAATCCAGAAAGGATGGACAGATTTCGATGTGGCTATTGCCACTCCTGACATGATGAGAGAAATCGGTAGGCTCGGAAGAATTCTCGGTCCAAGGGGATTAATGCCTTCCCCCAAAGCCGGAACGGTAACAACAGACGTCGCAGAAGCTGTTAAAGCCTTCAAAGCTGGACGAGTCGAAATCAAAAACGATAAAACCGGGAATCTTCACTTCCCGATTGGCAAAAAATCCTTTGACAGCGAAAAGCTCAAAGAAAACCTCGTATCCGCACTCGAGCAAATCTCTAAAATGAAGCCAGCAGCCGCCAAAGGACGCTTCATCGTTAAAGTGGTCGTTGCACCAACAATGGGCCCTGGTATAAAGCTCGATCACCAGAAAGTAGTGGAATAACAGAATTAAAAGTGGTAGAATAAAGAAGTGAAAGTGAATATGTACCGAAGACAGTAGGTTTCTAAAGGTTTTCCATACCGCCTACCGAGGTACGCGGAAAAGATTGAAAGAATAATTTTTCACATATTTCTGCGGCCTCAATGGCCGCTTTTTTTGAAAGGAGGTGCAACAGCGGATGCTCACAAGAGCCAAAAAGGAACAACTTGTCCAGGAAATGACCGATAGATTTTCCAAAGCATCCCTTATTCTCTTCACCGATTACAAGGGCATGGATGTTCAAACAATCTCCGAACTCAGAGGACAGTTGTACGAAAAATTCGAAGATAAAGCCCGTTATCAGGTTGCCAAAAATACGCTCATCAGACTGGCGTTGAGAAACGCGTCTTACGAAGAAGAAGAATGGAAAGAGCAGGTTACCGGGACAACAGCTATCCTTACCATAGTCGATGCCGATCCAATTGAGGCGATTAAAATCGTCTACGATTTCTCCAAGAAAAAGAAGCTCCCTGTTTTGAGAGGATGCTACCTGGAGAAAGTGTTCCACGATGAAAGCAAGATTCCGGATCTGGCACAGCTACCGTCCAGAGAGCAGCTTATTGCTATGGTCGTCAGTGGTTTTGCCGCCCCAATTTCTGGTCTCGTGTACTCGCTGAACGGTATCATCAGCAAGCTTGTTTACGCGCTTAACGCTATAAAAGATAAGAAATCAGAATAATTCTTATGGAGGTGTGTTATAATGACGAAGGAAGAACTTATTCAGGCTATTAAAGAAATGACAGTTGCTGAACTCGCAGAGCTCGTTAAGGCTCTTGAAGAGGAATTCGGTGTTAGTGCTTCCGCGCCTGTTGCTGTTGCTGCCATGCCCGGAGCCGCTGGTGGACAGGCAGCTCAGGAAGAGGAAAAGACAGAGTTCAACGTTGTTCTTAAGTCCTTCGGCGACAAGAAGATCGCAGTTATTAAAGCCGTAAGAGCCATTACCGGTCTCGGACTTAAGGAAGCCAAGGAACTCGTCGAAAAGGCTGGTTCCCCTGACGCTATTATAAAGGAAGGTATATCCAAGTCCGAAGCCGAAGAGATCAAGAAACAGCTCGAAGAAGCCGGTGCTGAAGTAGAGCTGAAGTAATTAGGTAATCAAGCCTTTACACACAAAGATTATAATTATTAATTGCCCGCATCAGGTGAAATGCCTGATGTGGGTTTAGTGTGCTTAGATAAACAAGAGGTGATGTGATGAGAAAGGCCATGTTTGGTAAAAGAGAACGTTGGGTCTTCGGGAAAGTTATCGAACCTCTTGAGATTCCCAATCTCATTGAAATTCAGCTCAAGTCCTTCAAGTGGTTCCTTGAAGAAGGACTTCTGGATGTTTTGAAGAAGTACTCTCCTATCAAATCACAAATTCAACGCCCAGATTCACGAAAGAATGAAAAGGGATTCTCACTGGAGTTCGTCCGCACAAGAATTGGTAACCCAAAGTACAACATTCAGGAGTGTAAAGACAAAGGTCTTACCTACTCCGTTCCACTGTATGTCACCGTCAGAATAACTGATCTTTACAGTGGAGAAATCAAGGAAGAAGAAGCCTTCTTCGGTTACCTTCCTTATATGACGGACAACGCATCTTTCATTATCAACGGAGCGGAAAGAGTCATTGTAAACCAGCTGGTTAGATCGCCGGGGGTTTACTTTGTAGATGAACCAACAAAAGCCTCTTCAGGCTCCTTGCCAATTCTCGTTGCTCATTTCCTCCCGGTAAAAGGTGCCTGGCTTGAAATCCTTTTGAACCCAAATAAGAAAGTACTTCAGGTAAGGATTGACAGAAGAAGAAAAATGAACCTTTTCCTTCTTCTCAAAACGCTTGGTTACGAAGATGACCTCGAACTTCTTGACCTATTCGTTCATGATGTAGATGCCAACGATGAATATGTTTTGCTTGAACACGTAGGAAGCATTATCCTCAGCGACGTCAAAACAAGAAACGAACTGATAGCAGAAAGAGGCGCAGTGCTCACCGAAGCTCTGGCAAAAAAAATCGCTGAATCCGATGTTGACGTTATCAAACTTCCAATGCCAATAGCAATGAGTACCCTTAAAGCTTTCCACAGAACTTACGGTGAGAATATTAAATCTGAAGACGCGTACATAGAGATATTCAGAAAACTCAGGCCCGGGGAAATCCCCAGAATCAACGCCGCAAAGAACTATCTCCACAACCTGTACTTCAGTCCTGATAGATTTGATTTTTCTGAGGTTGGAAGGCACAAGATAAACTCCAGACTCAGGAAAGTTTATAAAGAATACCTTAAAGAGGTTAAAAAGACTGAAGTTCCAGAAGACATTGAATACGCCGAAGAATCTACCGTTCTGACCGAACTTGATATAGTTCTAGCGGCCAGACATTTGGCCCAGCTGGAAAGTCATCCAGAATTGCTGGATACAAAAGATCATCTTGGGAACAAACGAGTCAGAACGGTCGGCGAATTAATGCAAAATGAATTCGAAAAAGCCTTTGTCAAAATACATAAGCTTTTAGAAGAAAAGCTCACCATTTACACGTCATTCGATAAGGTCACCGTTCAGAATCTCGTTAATGTTAGAACCCTTATGACCACTCTGCATCAATTCTTTGCAACCAGCCAGTTGTCGCAATTTATGGATCAGGTCAACCCACTGGCGGAGTTGACTCATAAGAGAAGATTATCTGCTATCGGACCTGGTGGCCTTAAAAGAGAACATGCAAGATTTGAAGTCCGCGACGTTCATCATTCACACTATGGTAGAATGTGTCCAATAGAAACACCTGAAGGTGCCAATATAGGTCTCATGACTTCTCTTTCTACCTATGCAACAATAGATAAATACGGCTTTTTGCTGACTCCATACAGGAAAGTCAAAAATGGTAAGGTCACAGATGAAATAGTCTATCTTGCAGCAGACGAAGAAGAACTTTACAATATTGCCCAATCAACAATCGAAGTCGATGATAACGGAAACATTGTCGAGAGTGTCGTTGAAGTAAGGCACGCAGGCGAAATAAAATACGTTGAAAAAGAAAAAGTTGACCTGATGGCAATTTCTCCAAAGCAAATCGTCAGCGTTTCGACATCTCTTATCCCGTTCCTGGAACACGATGACGCTAACCGTGCTCTGATGGGTTCCAACATGCAACGCCAGGCCGTTCCCGTTATAAAACCCGAAGCTCCTATTGTTGGTACAGGAGTTGAGGCTATTGCCGCTAGAGATTCTGGATACGTTGTTCTGGCCAAGCACAGGGGAATTGTCAAGAAAGTCGATTCGCGAAAGATCATCATCGAAAGAATCGACGAAGATGGCAACCCAATTCTTTCTGAAAGTGGCGAACCCATTCAGGACGTCTATACTTTGCACAAATTCATCAGAACCAACCAGGATACCACAATAAATCAAAGACCTATTGTCTCCCAGGGTGAAACTGTCGAAAAAGGTGATCCAATCGCTGATGGTCCTTCCACTGACATGGGAGAGCTTGCTCTTGGTAAAAACATCTTTGTCGCATTCCTACCATGGGAAGGTTACAACTTCGAAGATGCCATACTCGTGAGTCAAGAGCTACTCGAAGAAGAAACCTTCACAACCATACACATAGAGATGTACGAAACCGTAGCAAGAGATACTCAACTTGGTCCAGAAGAAATCACAGCTGATATTCCAAACGTCTCCAAAGAACTGCTTAAGAATCTTGATGAAAATGGAATCGTCAGGGTTGGAGCCTATGTGAGTTCTGGAGATATATTGGTCGGTAAAGTCACACCCAAGGGTGAATCCGACACAACACCTGAAGAAAAGATAATCCGTTCAGTCTTTGGCGACAGAGGTAGAGACGTAAAAGACACATCACTAAGAGTCCCCCACGGAGTTGAGGGGAGAGTAATTGATGTCAAGGTTTTCGATAAAGAGGAGATTTCCGAACTCGGTTCCGGTGTGAACAAACTCGTTAAGGTCTATGTCGCCTGCCGAAAACCCCTCGATGTTGGGGATAAACTCGCCGGACGTCACGGTAATAAAGGTGTTGTTTCGAACATCATACCAAAGGAAGATATGCCGTTCCTTCCAGATGGAACACCGGTACAGATAGTTTTGTCCCCTCTTGGTGTTCCATCACGTATGAACGTTGGACAGGTTCTTGAAACTCACCTCGGATGGTTAGGGCAATTAACCAACAGATATTTCGCCACACCAATATTTGACGGTGCAAAAGAAGACGAAATAATGGAAGAACTTTACAAAGCAAGAAAAGCTGCCGGTATAGATGTTGGCGACTCCAAGAAAGAGAAGAACGGTAAAGTCCTACTTAGAGATGGTAGGAGTGGGCTTCCTTTCGATTACCCTGTTGTTGTCGGTGTAATGTACATGCTTAAACTTGTTCACATAGCAAAGGACAAGATCCATGCCAGATCCACCGGTCCATACTCCCTGATTCACCAGCAGCCTCTTGGAGGAAAAGCCCACTTTGGTGGTCAGCGATTTGGTGAAATGGAAGTCTGGGCACTTGAAGCTCATGGCGCTGCACACACCCTAAACGAGGTCCTTACAGTAAAATCCGACGACATAAAAGGAAGAAACGAGGTTTACAAAGCCATCCTGAAGGGCTTAAACGTTCCGGGGCCCGGTATCCCGGAGAGTTTCAAAGTTCTCATAAAGGAACTTCAGGGATTGGCATTGGATATAAGGGTTTACGATCAGAACGGTAACGAACTTGATGTTGACAAATTATAAAAAATCCCTCAAGGAGGGAAAAGAATGGCTATAAGTACATTTAACAGGAAAATCTCTACTGTACAGATTAAAATCGCTTCTCCGGAGAGAATACGTTCATGGTCAAGTGGGGAAGTAAAGAAACCTGAGACCATAAATTACAGAACCTTCAAGCCTGAAAGAGATGGCTTGTTCTGTGAAAAGATCTTTGGGCCAACCAAAGATTACGAGTGTGCCTGCGGTAAATACAAAGGAAAAAAATACGAGGGCACAATTTGTGAACGCTGTGGTGTAAGGGTGGAGTCCAAAGAAGCTCGACGAAGAAGAATCGGCCATATTGAGCTCGCAGCACCAGTTGTTCACGTCTGGTATCTCAAGAGTGCCCCAAGTATTCTCGCATCGCTTTTAAACATTCCATCAAAGGATCTTGAAAACATCATTTACTACGGCTCAAAACGCGTAATTGAAAAACTCTACGTCGTCACAGACCCCAAGGGAACCGACTTTTTCCCCGGTCAAACACTCTACCAGACAGAATATGACATATACTCAAAGAAATGGGATTTTGACGTTGAACAGGGTTACAAGATCCGTTCTCCACGTGGCCCTGTCATCGCAGAGATCGACGGTAAAGTAAAGATTGAAAACGGCACCGGGAACACTGAACGTGAACTGAACTGGATTATCATTGAAGGAGAAAATGGAATAACCAAAAAGTACCCCATCTTCGAAGGTGGCTTGATTTACGTTCAGGACGGCGACGAAGTAAGACAGGGCGATACCCTTGCAGACAGGTTCCTGTTTGAAGACGAGGTGCTCTCTGAAAAGGAATTTAAGATCTTCGAAGAATACTACCCGGGTAAGTTCGAAAGTGAAACAGACACGGAAAGCGACAGGCCGATTGTTATCGTAACCAAAATAGACGAAGACGTTTCCAAGGAAACAGGGCTTAAAGTTGGAGACATCATAATTGAAAACGAATACGACGCATACAAAGAAATCTATCCCGGGAAAATTGAATGTGATTACGGCGCTCTGGCTATCCAGAAGCTGTTGCGAAGCCTTGACCTTGAAGAACTTAAGATCCAGATAGAGCACGAGCTGAAGGGTATCCCCAAGAGCAGTGCTAGAGCCTTGAAACTTCTCAGAAGGCTCAAATTCGTAAAAGATTTCCTGAAATCCGGGAACAAACCTGAATGGATCGTTCTCGAGGCGTTACCCGTCATACCACCTGAACTTAGGCCAATGATCCAGATTGAAGGTGGACGTTTCGCTACAACCGATTTGAACGATCTTTACAGAAGGGTAATCAACAGAAACAACCGTCTCGCAAAGCTCCTCAGTATCGGTGCTCCCGACATAATCGTCAGAAATGAAAAGAGGATGCTTCAGGAAGCTGTTGATTCCCTTATATACAACGGCCGTGTTGGAAAAGCAGTTACAGATAAATCCGGCCGTCCGTTGAAATCCCTTACCGATCTCGTGAAGGGTAAAAAAGGTAGGTTCAGAAGAAACCTGCTCGGTAAGCGTGTGGACTACTCCGGCCGTGCGGTTATCGTTGTCGGACCTGATCTCAAAATCCACGAATGTGGTATCCCGAAACGAATGGCCATGGAACTCTTTAAGCCCTTCGTTCTCGGTAAATTGCTTCATGGAAGTGAATCAAGCAAGACCGCAAGAAAACTAAAGAAGACAATCATAGAAAAGGAAATGCCCGAAGCCTGGGAAGTACTCGAAGACGTTATAAAAGGGCACCCTGTTCTGCTGAACAGGGCCCCAACACTGCACAGAATATCCATTCAGGCGTTTATACCCAGGCTCGTTGAAGGTAACGCCATACAGCTCCATCCGCTGGTTTGTGCTCCTTTCAACGCAGACTTTGACGGAGACCAGATGGCTGTTCATGTTCCGCTATCTGCTGCAGCGCAGGCTGAAGCGAAATTTCTTATGCTCAGCAGGTACAACGTCATATCACCTGCTAACGGCAAACCCATCTCAATGCCTGGAAAAGATATCATAGTTGGTGTGTACTACCTCACCACAGTTGATCACGAATACAAGGTTTTCGAGGAGAAGTTGAACAAATACCAGGAAGAACTAAAATCTCAGGGAATCGATGGCGTTGAGCTCAGAAGACGTGTAAGGGAAAAAGCCCTTGAAAAGATAAACTGGAAATTCTCTTCAGAGGCCGAAGCGTTACTCGCATATGATATCGGAATCATAAAGCTGCACGAACCCATACTCGTTAAACTCGACGAAAACAAGGGTGATCTGACCCTCACCACCGTGGGAAGGATCATATTCAATGCGATACTCCCTGAGGACCTGAAAGATTACTCCACGACCTTTGGCAAAAAGGCTATTAAAAACTTGATTTACAGGTGTTTCCAGGAGTACGGTATAGACAGAACAGCCGATCTTCTCGACGATATGATGAGACTCGGCTTCCATTACGCAACCATCAGTGGTCTTACGATATCCATAAGGGACATCGTCATCTATCCGGAAAAAGACAAGATAATAGAAGAGGCCAGAAAGAAAGTTGATAAAATCGAAGACCTTTACCGGAAAGGGTTCCTTAACGAACTCGACAGATCACAGGAAATCATAAAGATCTGGGAAAAAACCACAGAAGAACTGATGCGCAAAACCTTCGATGAATTCAAGAAATACCCATTCAACCCTGTCTTCATGATGGTTGATTCCGGGGCCAGGGGTAACATTGACCAGCTGAAGCAGCTCGCCGGTATGAGAGGTCTCATGGCAGATCCATCCGGTAAAACAATCGAAGTACCTATTATCTCCAACTTCCGTGATGGACTTACAGAACTTGAATTCTTCACCTCAACGCACGGTGCAAGAAAGGGATCAGCAGATACAGCTTTGAGAACCTCCTTTGCCGGATACCTGACAAGAAGGTTGGTTGACGTAGCACAGGGTGTTACCATCACAACCCCGGATTGTGGAACCAGCAATGGTATAGAAGCCTTCGAAATGATGGCTGACGATGTGACCATAGAAAAGCTAGAGGACTTCATCTTCGGCCGTGTCCTCGCTGAAGACGTCATCGATCCCGAAACAAACGAAGTCCTTAAAAACCCTGTTTCCGGCAAAGAATACATCCGAGACACAATGATACGCGATGAAGACGCCAAATTCGTAGCGAGTTTCAGAAAAACTATTCCCGTTAAAAAGACAGAAAAAGTAAATCTCAACGAAGTTGGGCATTTCGGTTATTACGCCGAATTGGCTGAAGATGTAGAAATAGGAGACAAAGAATTCAAAGCTGGAACACAGCTTACAAGCGACATACTCCACGAACTCAAAACACTGGAAGTTGGCGAAGTAATGCTCGACATCTATCCAGCCGTTGGAAAAGTCTATGTAGGACCAAAATTCAGGGATAAGAACGGTACGGTACTCGTAAAATACCAGGAAAAGATAGATGTTGTCACGGCAAAGAAACTTGTAGACAACGGTTTCACATCCGTTGAAGTCAGGCCAGTTATAAAAATAAGGTCAGTACTCACCTGTGATGCCGATCACGGTGTCTGTGCCATGTGTTACGGTATGGACCTTTCCAACCACGAAATCGTAAATGTCGGAGAGGCCGTTGGAATCGTTGCAGCACAGTCGATCGGTGAACCAGGAACCCAGCTGACAATGAGAACTTTCCACACCGGCGGTATCGCTACCGGTGCTGACATAACACGCGGTCTTCCAAGAGCTGAAGAACTGTTCGAAGCACGTAAAAAACTCAAGGATCCTGAAGCACTCTTCGCTGAAGAAGAAGGAATTGTCAAAGATATAGCAACAGACGAAAAGGGCAGAAAGAAGATCTACATCGAAACACTGGAAGGGAAAATAAAGGAGCATGATCTATCCACTGTCATAAAGCCAAGGGTCGAAGTAGGAGACAAGGTACTGAAAGGTGAATCCCTTACAACAGGAACAATAAGACCAAGAAAACTTATGGAAAAGCTCGGAGTCATACCAACGGCCATGTACCTGCTCATGGAAACCAAGCGTGTTTACGCAGAGCAGGGTGTTGAAATACACGACAAGCACTTCGAGCTAATAATTCGCCAGATGCTATCAATGGTGGAAGTCGTTGATCCCGGAAGCACGGACTATCTGCCAGGCGATCTTCTGAGCTTGCAGGACGTCAAAAAGATAAATCGCGAAATTCTGGAAGACAACAAGAAGGTCGAGGAAAACCGCGAATATGTAATAGGCAGAAGGCTCGCCAGAAGGATTCTAGACGAAGATGAAGAAGGAAACGTTACAAAGATAGCCGTTGAAGGAGAACCCATAACAGAAGAACTCATGAACAAAATAATAGAAACGGGTATCAAAGAAATAACAATATACGATGTAACTGAAGACGAATACCAGAAGCTTCTGGAAGAGATAGACCCGGAACTGGTCATACCACAGAAAACGATACAGATAAACCCGAAAGAAACCATAAAATACAGGCGCAGACTGCTGAGAATAACCAAGGCATCTCTCGAAAGCCACGGTTGGTTATCCGCTGCATCGTTCCAGCAGACACCGCAGGTTCTCACGGAGGCCTCTGTGGAAGGAAAAGTGGACTATCTACTCGGCTTAAAAGAAAACGTCATCGTAGGGCAACTCATACCTGCTGGAACAGGCCTGGATATGTACGCGAACATCCAGATCGAAGAAGCAAGAGAAGTAACCGAAGAAGCAAAAGATGTCGGATAATCACCTCAACAAAACTAAAAGCGGGGAGCTTTTCTCCCCGCTTTTTTATTTCACAAAAAAAATTCTTATCAATTCTTCTAATATCACGATGTTTGCGTTTTTGGAAAAAATCATCGCACGGGTGATGTGATAGGATATTCAGGGAGAGTGAATTCTATGGAAGGTGCCTTACTTACAGTAAAAAATATCAGCAAATTCTACAAAAGCACAGGAGTCCTTGCCCTGGATAAAGTCACCCTTAAGGTGAAAAAAGGGACTATTCACGCTGTTATCGGAGAAAATGCCGCAGGGAAAACGACCCTAATGAAGATTATCGCTGGATTAGAAAGAAAGGACGAAGGCGAGATAATTTTCAAAGGAAAGAAATTGCAGCTTAAGTCGTCGCTGGACGCTTATAGGCATGGCATCGGGATGATGCACCAGCATTTTATGCTGATAGAGGATTTAACCGTTGTCGACAACATCTTCCTGGGGACAGAACCTGGAAAGCTCGGTATTTATGACCGTAGGAAAGCCGAAAAAATCGTGAGAGAAATTTCCAGCCGGTACAATCTGGACATCAAACCGCTTTCCAGTGTCTCACAACTGTCCGTTGGTGAAAAACAAAAGGTAGAGCTCCTAAAACTTCTCGTAAGAAACGCCGAACTTCTGATACTCGATGAGCCAACTGCGGTTTTGACGGAACAAGAAGTAGAAAGTCTGTTTAAAATCATGCGAGAACTCAAAACGTCCGGAAAAACTATTATTTTCGTTACTCATAAATTGAATGAAGTTAAAGAAATCGCTGACAAAATCACCGTTCTTAATCGTGGACGTATTGTCGGGAAATTTGATAACAAAGAATTCAACGAAAAGGAAATCTCCATTGTCATGTCAGGAACCACCTCTTCAAAAGAGACGAAACATGAGTTGAAGTCTGAAAAAAATCTTATTCTCTCAATAAAAGGCTTGTGCGTTAAAAATCCGGGAACCGGTAGCAATGTTGTAAAAAATGTTTCCATAGAAGGATATGCCGGTGAACTCATTGGACTAACCGGTGTTTCAGGAAACGGTCAGGAAGAGTTTGTTAATGCATTGTTCGGAATGGCAGAAATAACCTCCGGAAAAGTACTTTTCAAAGGGAAAAACATCACTGGACTTTCCCCAAGGAAGTTAAGAGAGCTGGGAATTGCTTACATTCCTTCAGATAGAACGAGAGTGGGAAGTTGCTTGCAATGCAGTGTACTCGAAAACCTGATTGCTCACAAACTGAGAAACTCCGAAGAACCAGGATTCTTACTGAATTACCATGAGCTCCGGGAATGGGCAAAAGAAGTTATCAAAACCTATTCGATCAACGTAACTGAACTTGAACTCCCGATAAAATACCTTTCAGGCGGAAACATCCAGAAAATCATAATAGCAAGAGAACTCGAACTCAACCCAGACGTTTTGATCGTTTCAGAACCTACCCGGGGATTGGATACCGCTGCTTCTCAATATGTCCATTCTAAATTGCTCAAACTAAAAAATGAAAAGTTCGTTCTCGTCGTCTCCAGTGATCTCGATGAGATCTTAAAAATCAGCGACCGAATAATCGTAATGTATAAAGGTAAAATTGTGTTCAACAAACCAAATACAAACCTTACCAAGCAACTCATAGGCGAATACATGTTAGGCCTAAGAAACGATTTTCCGGAGGATGATACATTTTGAAGAGAAGAGATAGAATTTCCAGCCTGTTGGGCACCTTAACGGTTCTATCAATCTCAATAATTGCTGGAATAATAATTATACTCCTGACGAGCGATGTCCCGTCAGAATCATTATTTTCATTCTTCATAAGTCCCTTTACCAGTAAGTACTTCTTTTTCAATATGCTTGCCTGTGCCACACCGTTGATTTTTACGGGGCTGGCGGTATCCTTGGCCTTCTCAGCAGGTACATACAACCTCGGCGTCGAAGGTCAGGTTTATCTCGGTGCCCTCGCAGGAACCTTCATCGCCGTCAGACTCGGGGGGGCTTTCCCATTCGGAGTAGTTCCTTTGATCTTTCTTACAAGTTTCCTCGTGTCAGGACTTTTAGCTGGTGTTTCAGGTTGGCTAAAATCTTCCAGAGGAGCAAATGAACTAATCACCTCTCTCTTAGCTGGTAATGCGATCATCATATTGATCGACTATATCGTCGAAGGACCCTTTCAGGATTTTTACTCCGGCCTTGCTGCTACCCCAAAGGTACCTGACAACTACATGCTGAGTAAAGTTATGCCACCTTCTGACTTCCATACAGGCTTTTTCATAGGGCTGTTTTTTGCTATATTGATTTATTGGTTCATATATCATACAAGAATGGGATACGATCTTAGAATAACCGGCAAAGATCCGGAATTTGCCAGATACCTTGGAATAAAGATTGGAAGCATCTATATCATTTCAATGTTTTTGAGCGGGGGACTCGCCGGGATTGGTGGAATAGTGGATGTTCTAGGAATACAGGGAAGGGTAATAAGAGGGTTTTCGGCAGGATACGGCTGGAATGGCATAGCTGTTTCTCTAATCGCCAGGAATAATCCTCTCCTTGTCATTCCCTCAGCTTTATTCTTTGCTTATCTCGACACCGGAGCTCAAATAGCTTCCTTTCAAGCTGACCTGACACCGGAAGTTGCACGTGTGGTTCAATCGGTAATTTTTTATTTCATAACTGCCAGAGCCTTTTATGAAATATATACAGTAGGGCGTGAGAAAAAATGACGGAATTTCTGCACGGTTTTATAATCACGGGAACACCTATCCTTTTTGCTGCGCTCGGAGGACTATTTACAGAATTATCAGGAGCCTTAAACATAGGCATAGAGGGCATGATGCTTCTCTCCGCATTCTTCAGCTTTATGATGACCTATATCTCCGAACGCCTCCTGATTGGCACATTATCTGCAGTAGCGTCAGCCATTTCTTTAGGCTTTTTAACCATCTTCCTGACTGAAAAACTAAAAGCCAATCTTTTCATCGTCGGGTTGGCAACCAACATATTCGCTTCCGGATTAACCGTTTTCCTATCAGTCGAAATCTTTCACAGCAAAGGAACCATTGCTCCTTTGAATATACCGAAACTCGGACAAATCTCTTTCGGAATATTGGACAAATTCGGACCTCTGGGAGAAATTTTCAACAATTTGAATATCCTCAATTACCTTGCCATAATCTCGATTCCAATCGTATATTTTTTAGTTCACAAGACCAAGATAGGGCTTAGAATTCAGGCTGTGGGAATGAACGAAGAAACCGCTTACGCTTCTGGAATAAATATCGTACGAACCCGTCTCATAGCTTATACTATCGCCGGAATTTTCTTCGGGCTCGCCGGCGCTTCCCTCTCTCTCCCGCTGGGAGCCTTTGTTGGCAACATGACTGCCGGCAGGGGATGGATAGCTCTTGTTGCTGTTTTTCTCGGGCGTGGAAAACCTCTTCCCGTCGTGACTGCTTCCATCATCATGATAGGTGCGACAGAACTGTCTAACGTACTCCAGGTTATTACCACATTCTCACCGAAACTCCTTCTAACGATCCCGTATATAGTTACCTTCATTTCCGTGGCCTTGTTCTCCGCTTCCACAAAAAAGTCACGTTGACTCAAAGCACACCTTACTTAATCCCTAAAAAGCGCCAGAATAGTAAGTAATCGCTTGGTTTAGCGAACCAGGTGCTATAATTAATGAGCGTAGATTAAATTGTACAAAACCTAATCATTCACCACACCGAATCATATCTTCTAAACTTTTCACACCGAATCAAATGATTCAAAGGAGGGAAATGAGTGGACGCCTTGGAAAAACTAAAAGCATTGTCTAAAGAGTTGGAACTCATTAATGCAGCCGTTGCAACAATGGCCTGGGACCAGAGAACCTACATGCCACCAAAAAGTGCCGGAACAAGATCAGAAGCAATCGGATACCTTTCTACGATAGCTTTCAAAAAATTCATATCGGACGAAACGGGTGAAATAATCAGGGAACTCGAAAAAGAAGATAACTTCAACCGTTTAGACGAAAACGAAAAAGCAATGGTCAGAATCGCAAAGCGGGAATATGAAAAAGCAAAAGCCATTCCGCCGGAACTCTTTCAGAAATTCACCATTACCGCTTCAAAGAGCGAAACCGTCTGGGAACAGGCAAAGAAAAACAACGATTTCAAAAGCTTCCAACCCTATCTTGAAGAACTCCTTGAAATGTTGCGCGAAATGGCAGAACTCTACGGTTATAAAGAAAATCCTTATGATGCTCTATTAGATAAATATGAACCGGGGATAACAACCAGAAAACTAAAGAAAATCATAGAGACATTGAAAGCGGAACTCATCCCATTCCTACGGGAAATAATTGAACAGAAAGGAAAAACCGATCCTTCAATTCTATACGGCCGATTCGGGAAAAAGGCACAGGAAAAACTTTCTATAAGAGCACTCAAAGCTATCGGGTATGATTTTGAAGCCGGCCGCCTGGATGAAACCGTTCATCCATTTACCATAAGCCTTGGTGCCGGCGATGTAAGAGTCACCACAAAGTATGATCCGCACTTTCTACAACCGTCTCTGTACGGGACATTCCATGAAGGCGGTCACGCGCTATACGAACAAGGACTTCCTGAAGAGTTCAAATATACTCCCATATATGGAGCAGTATCTCTAGGAATCCACGAATCTCAATCCCGAATGATGGAGAATATGGTCGCACGAAGCTACGAATTTCTCAAATTCTTCTATCCTGAAATAAAAAAGGTTTTCCCGAAACAATTTGGAAGGGTTTCGCTGGACAGATTCTACCGTGCCATAAACCACGTTGAACCCTCACTCATCCGTATCGAAGCCGATGAAGTTACCTACAACTTCCACATAATGCTCAGATTCGAACTGGAAGAGGCGATGCTAAACAAATCCCTTGAAGTTAAAGACCTCCCAAGAGCGTGGAACGAAAAGATCAAAGAATATCTTGGAATAGAACCTCAGAATGATGCCGAAGGTGTCCTTCAAGATGTTCATTGGGCCAATGGAATGATAGGATATTTCCCATCCTATATGTTGGGTAACCTTTACGCGGCGCAACTCTTTGCCAAAGCCGAAGAAGAAATCCCAAAACTCAGAAAAAACATTGAGAAAGGAAACGTCGCTGTTCTCATAGAATGGTTGCGGGAAAACATTCATCGTCATGGAAAAAAATATCTTCCTGAAGAGCTCATCAAAATCAGTACAGGTGAAGAATTAAATCCCGAATATTTTATTCGCTATATAAAAGAAAAATACACAAAGATATACGAGATATAAGTCTATTTAAGAAACAAAGCCCGTTATAATTATTAAATATTGTCCGGTAGGGCATAAAAAATGTTAGTATTTGTTGTGCCCTACCGGCTATTTTCTTATGAGGAATCGTATCTATGAATTCACATTAACCGTGTTTTACAAGGTGCGTTAGCAAAAATCACAAATAAGCGTTAAAATAGATTTTGAAACCAACTTTGAAGAATGAAAAATGGAATGGAGGAGTATAAAAATGAAAAAAGTAAAAATCCTTTTAGATAGTACAGGTGATATTCCAAAAGAATGGCTTGAAAAATATGATGTTTCCATAGTTCCACTTCACATCACATGGCCAAATGGAGATAAAGAAGACGATGATACCAGAGAACTTAAAGACTTGAAGGAATACTGGAAAAAACTCAGAGAGACAGATAAACTTCCCGTATCCTCCCAACCTTCGCCGGCAGAATTTCTTGAGATATATCAAGAAGCCAAAAATCGTGGATACGATGAAATACTGGTACTCTGTATTTCAACGGCCATGTCAGGAACCTTTAATTCAGCGACCCTCGCTTCAAGAGAGATAGACATACCGATACGCGTTGTTGACACCAAAAAAGCAAGTGGAGTAAACGCCCTTGTCGCTATGCGTGCTCGTGAACTCCTGAACGAAGGGAAAAACGTTGAAGAAGTTGGAAAACTCCTTGAAAACGAAATAGCTTCAGGAAGGTTTCACGCGGTATTTTACGTTTCCAACTTCGATTATCTTGTTAAAGGTGGAAGGGTTTCAAAATTTCAAGGCTTTGTCGGAAATCTCTTAAGCATAAATGTTGGAATATACATCGATCACAAAACAGGTGAAATGATCCCCTTCAAAAAAGTCAGAGGCAGCAAAAAGGCACAGAAGACGCTTATAGAAAAGATCATCGAGGAAGTACCGGAGGGTTCATCGGTTGACGTGATACTGGTACACGCTGACAACGAAGAAGGCATCGGACCTCTTGAAGAAGCTCTTAAGAAAATTTATAACGTCAGATCCCCGATAGACGTATCCTACATGGGAAAAGTCATCTCCACCCACGTAGGCCCGGGAACCGCTGGTTTCGGGCTTTACTGGAGGAAGGATTGACGGAATCCAAAACACGAGAGTCCGAGAAACCGAGAGACCGAGATGGACGCTACGCGGCTACCGGATCTCAGTTACCGGTTCTCGTTTTTAGAGCCGCAACGTAGTTGCGCATAGCCGTGACGAAGTCACGCATAGCCTGGGCGTAAGCCCAGCATAGCCCCGGCGAAGCCAGATACAGCGTCTGCAAGCGACCTGCTTTTTCAACCGCGAAGCAGTTTTCACCCACTCCGAAGGAGTGCTCACCCCTGACGTAGTCAGGCCCACCCCCAGCGCAGCTGGGCTCACCCACGCGCAGCGTGCTCACCAGCCGCACAGCGGCCCTCTCACCTACTATGTCAAGTCAAGGAGACAGACTACCTGAAACTGTTCCCAAATGGCAGTTGGTTTGAGCAACAGAGACAGGCAGGGATAACTTTTCTTTCTTCATTTTTTTAGTCCCCGGTATGCTATTTCTTGTTGTATAATTTAACCGAGGACTCTTGTTCCCACGTGAGGAAAGGAAGAGTTCCTCATCGTAGGCTTTTAGGTTTCTTAGCATGGCGAAGGCTATCTTGACGAGGATGTTCGCCAATGCTCTGAGGGCAAGAGATGGTTTCTTGCCCTCTTTATTTGTCTTCTTGTCATAGTAGCCTTTCATCCATGCTCCGCATTTCTTCGCGTTTATCGCCATCATATGGAGAATGCCTCTGAGTTTCTTGTCACAGTTTTTCCTCATCCTGCACATGCGAAAATTACCACTCTGGGATACTATTGGCATAGTTCCACAATACTTCTGGAAATCCCTGTAATTTTTGAATTCGTGTGTAAGAAATGCTGTTACTAATGCCATTCCTGTAGCTACTCCAACACCCGGGAGCGTCAGTATTATGTTGTATTTCGATTTACGTAGTTCTTTCTCCATCTCTTTTGTTATTTTCTTTTTCTCTCTTTTTGCTTCCAGAAGTTGTGTGGCAACATTCGCGATCATGTCCCTGGTGTATTTCGACATGCCCCAGTCAATGGCTTTTTCCCTGAGTTCTTTGACCTTTCTTTTCAATGAGGATGTGTAGCGTAGATGATTCGCTTTGAAATGTCTATTTATCTCCTTGTCAGAAATCTTCCTGAGTTCGGTTACATCCGGGCATATGGTGAGCAGGAATATCCTCCCGTCACAATCTGTCCAAGAATTACCCATCACCCTAGCATATTCAGGGAAATAATTATGAAGTTCGTTTTGAAGTTTGTTCTTAAGTCTTGAGGACATGTCGGTATAGTACCTGTAATGCCTCAATAATTCCCTGAAAAGCATGCCGAGTTCGTCATGTGTTGCCTTGATACAATATTCCGGGTGTTCTTTGTAGGTAAGGGCGATACACCTGGCATCTGTTGAATCTGTCTTCACGCCGTTCGAATGATAGCCTCTGGCTTCCTTTGACCTTTTTGGTGGCAGGAGATAAACCTCTTTCCCTCTGGATAGCAAGAAATCTCCCAAACGATTAAAACTTTCCTCAATGACGAAAACAGCGTCTTCTGATACCATCTTCAACAACTTCTCATACCCCGCTATACCATCCTTGATCTTAAAAACCTTATCCTGTTCGATAGAATAGCAGGTGTGAAAATTCCACGACCAGTCAATTCCCACAATATCCATACTGATTCCTCCAAAAAACATTGTGCAGTCAATGAGTACAGGTTAATCGATGTAGCGTTCCTGGGTTTCCCCCGATATCCTACTATTGATCCTCTAGTACTCCCAGGATGGAAGAGGGAGTGTGAGAAGCAGTCGCTCTTATGGCGGATCGGTTCTCTGTTCCTCTCTTCCTCCTGACTGCCTCCTTTATTTTACTCCTACATCGGTTCTCGGACTCTCGGACTCTCGATTCTTACCAGGAGTTCGTGACAACCGCTTGCGGTTCGCATCGCTCCATCAACTGACAACGTCGTGAGCCTCCTGGACGTAGTCCAGCACTTCAGCCAGCTTTGCTGGCTTTCAGCAGATACTCCCCAATCGCCTTAGCAGCCTTTTTCCCCGCACCCATGGCTTCTATAACCGTTGCGGCTCCTGTTACTATGTCGCCTCCTGCAAAAACGCCTTCAAGATTGGTCTGACCTGTCTCGGGATCAGCATCGATATAACCCCAACGATTGAGTTTCAATCCCGGAAAGCCTGTTTTCAAAACAGCATTGGCTTTTTGGCCTATGGCTTCTATGACAAGATCGATCTCTATCTCGAACTCCGATCCCTCAATGGGAATCGGTCTTCTTCGACCTGATTCATCCGGAGATCCCAATTCCATCCTGACACATCTCATTTTCCTGACATTGTTGTTTATGTCGCCAATGTATTCCACCGGTTGTGTTAGCCAGAAGAATTTTATCTCTTCTTCAAGGGCATGGTGATATTCTTCAAGCCTTGCAGGCATTTCGGCTTCACTCCTGCGGTAGATTATGGTAACCTCTTTTGCACCGAGCCTTTTGGCTGTCCTTGCGGCATCCATGGAGACGTTCCCTGCACCGATAACCGCAACCCTATCGGAAATCTTAACGGGTGTATCGTACTCAGGAAACCGGTTTGCCCTCATTAAGTTAACACGTGTCAGAAATTCACTGGCCGAGTATATGTTATTGAGATTCGAACCGGGTATCCCCATGAATCTTGGTGCCCCGGCACCGATGCCTATAAATATAGCGTCATACTCATTCCTCAATTCTTCAAAAGGAATAGTTCTTCCGATGATTTGATTGTAAACAAATTTGACTCCCAGCGATTGAACATACTCGACTTCCTTCTGTACTATATCTTTTGGAAGCCTGAATTCCGGGATTCCATAAACAAGCACTCCACCGGCCTTGTGAAAAGCCTCAAAAACCGTTACCTCATATCCGAGTTTCGCCAGGTCGCCGGCAACGGTAAGTCCCGCGGGCCCCGCTCCGATAACCGCCACATTACCTTTGTTTTTCCTCACCCGTTGCACCGATTTAGGGCAGGCTTTGAGATCCATATCCGCCAGAAACCTCTCCATCCTGCCTATGGCTACCGGTTCAGTCCCTTTGATCTTTCCAAGCACGCATTTTGCCTCACATTGCTTTTCCTGTGGACATACTCTCCCTGTGATCGCGGGTAAGCTGTTGCTATCCTTTAATATCTTTATTCCACTGTCAAAATCCCTTTCGCTTATGGCTCGGATGAATCCGGGAATATCAATACCAACGGGGCATCCTTGAATACACAGTGGTACTTTACACTGAAGGCAACGCTGGGCTTCTACAACAGCCTGCTCTTCTGTGTACCCTAAAGCAACTTCTTTAAAAGACACTATTCTTTCGTGTGGTGGTAATTCAGGCATCGGAACTTTCTTGGGTCTGCTCACAGCCATGAGAGATCACCAGCCTTTTTCTTAAAAGCCTCAAGCGCTTTTCTTTCTTCTTCCATGTATTGATGCTGGCGTTTTATCAATTCGTTCCAGTTGACCTTCCTTCCATCAAATTCCGGACCATCTACACACGCGAACTTCATATGGCCGTCAACTTCCACCCTGCAGGCTCCGCACATTCCGGTTCCATCGACCATAATGGGATTAAGCGAAGCCCAGCAAAGAATATTTTCTCTCGCTGCGATAAGGGAAACAAACTTCATCATCACCGTAGGACCTATCGCCCAGATAATGTCGGGTTTGTCACCCGAAGCTATTAATTCTTCGAGTCTCTCCGTTACGAGCCCTTTCTTACCAAAAGTTCCATCATCCGTCGTAAGGATAAGATTATCCACCGTTTCTTCAAACTCATCTTTCAGGATCAATTGCTCAGCCGTTGCTGCCCCAAGTATCGCTGTTATCCGATTTTTTGCCTTCTTAAGAGCTCTCGTTATAGGAAGAAGGGGAGCTATCCCGACACCTCCACCTATGACAGTTACATGCCCATAGTAATCTATTTCGCTTGGATTGCCGAGAGGGCCGACAACATCCAGAAATTCATCTCCTTCGTTCATCATTGCCATCATGTAGGTGGATTTTCCTATGCATTTAACTATGACTCGTACAGCGTTTTTTGAAGCCTCCACAATGGTTAAAGGAATTCGCTCGCCTTTTTCATTCGATCGAATAATTAGAAATTGACCCGGCTTAGCATATTTTGAAATCTGTTCATGTTCTATCCAGAATTCATAAACCCCCGGGGCTAGCTTTCTTTTCCGGAGAATTCTGTGCGCCATACTTTTCCCACCTTTCTATGGGCTCATTCCTATAATAGCAGCCCCGGAGGGTTTTGAAAAAACATCGTAGAATCTCCTAAAATTTTTTCATCGCAGGATTAAAGTGCGCTTTCTCCCGGAACTTTGGCGAAAAGTCTCGTCTGCCGCACGTGTTCAAGTCCCATAACGTACCTTGTAAATCTTTCTATACCTATCCCGCAACCGGCAGACGGTTTTAAAACCCCCTGTTTTGCCAGTTCAAGATAGTCCGTATATTCTTCCGGGCTCGTTCCCTTTAATTTCATTCTCCTGATTATCTGTTCATATTCGTGTTCCCTTTCTCCACCCGATATTCCTTCACCGAAACCTTCAGGATATATAAGATCAAAATCAAGCAACACATCCGGTCTTTCCGGGTCCTGTTTATCGTAGAATTCTCTGTTGAGCAACGGAATGTCTATGAGCCAGACAGGTTCATCAATATCCTTTGAAAGACCACTTTCAAAAGCTTCTCCATACTTTTCCACCGCTTCTTTCACCGTTATCCTTTTGAAAGGTTTTGCGGGAACTTTCAATGTCGGATGGTATTTCTCTTTAACCCATGGATATTTAGACAAAACATTTCTTATCGCATAGATTATTGCATCTTCCATTACATCCATTATCTCGTCCCTGGAAGCTCCGGCGACTTCCATATCCAGCTGCACAAATTCAAAAAGGTGTCGGCCTGAATCTGCCTTATCGGCTGTTTCGAGACGAACATTCGGCGATACGCTGTATATCTTTTCGTGTACAAGAACACTTATCTGTTTGTGAAGTATCATAGATTTCGTTACAGCATAATTCTGGCCGTAGTATTCCACACTGGCGTCAAACACCTCGTGGTTCAGCGGATCGGTAATGGGAGAGAGAATAACAGGAAGAATTTCGACAAAACCTTTGGCGTCAAGAGTTTCCCTCAAGCCTTTCAAAAGTTCGCTCTGGACTAATAACGCGTCTCTGTAAGTTTCGTCCACTAAATAACTTCTCACCATTTCAAGACGGTCTGAACAACCTTTCATCATTAAACCTCGCCTCCTTTAAGTGTATATAAAAAAAGCCGGCACCCAACAATAGGTGCCGGCTCTTTATGTGCAAAAACAGCACTTAGCACCGGAGCCGGCGCTTGAAATTATTATTGTTATTGGAATTTTCGAATATTTGTGCACTTATACTTACAATAAGAATCTCTCTCATCACAATTCTCCTTCACGAATTTCTTTGAACCGATATTACCAGAATCAAAGGTAAAATGTCAAGAGGGCGAATTGCTTCAAAAAAAATCTACTCGAAAAGGGAACGTTGCGTCAAAAATAAATCTACTCGAAAAAGAGGGATAATCTTCTCGAATACCAAAGAAGGTAGGCGAGAAGATGAAGAGGTTAGATATGAAAAATGTGGTGGAAGATTATTCAAAAAGGTACAGAAAAGCTCGCAAAAAAGAAAAATCCGAGATTCTAGATGAATTCACCCGAGTTACCAAGTATAATCGTAGTTACGCATCGTTTTTACTACGAGGAGCCTTGAAAAAGCGAAAGACAACCTCACCCAGCAAGAAAAAAGGCCGAAAGAAAAAATATGATCGTAAAGTCTTCGTGAAACTCGTGAAGATATGGGAGATAATGGATTTTCCGTGTGGTAAAAGGCTCGAAGCAGTGATGGACGAAGTAATAGATAATCTTGTTCGTAATGGGCATCTAACATTGACTGAAGAAACAAAGAGGAAGCTTCTTAATATAAGTGCTTCCACTATCGATAGATTGTTAACCAGCGAGAGGAAAAAGATGGAACTCAAAGGACGATCTCATACAAAACCCGGAACTCTTCTGAAAAAGCACATACGAATAAAAACACATTACGAGTGGGACGATACAAGACCAGGCTTTGTTGAGATTGATCTCGTTGGGCATGATGGCGGGAGTGTAAGTGGTGATTTTTGCTACAGCCTCAACATGGTAGATGTAGCAAGTGGTTGGAGTGTAGTGGCACCAATAAGAAACAAAGCGCAAATCTGGACATTAAAAGCTATAATTCAGTTGAGGAAAACGCTTCCTTTCACTTTATTAGGTATTCACTCAGATAACGGATCAGAATTCATTAACAGACACCTATACCGTTATTGTGAAGATGAAGGGCTTCTATTCACCAGAACCCGGAGTTACAACAAGAATGATAATTGTCATGTCGAACAAAAGAACTGGTCTGTTGTAAGAAGAGCCGTTGGATATTACAGATACGATACAGAGGAAGAATTCCAAATACTGAAGGAGTTGTACGCGTCGCTGAATCTGTACAATAATCATTTTCAGCCAAATCAGAAAATCGTTGAGAAAATTAGAAAAGGAAACAAGGTAAGCAAGAAATACGACCGTCCTACTACACCATACGAAAGGATCATGCGATCTCCCTGGGTTGACCAAGATAAAAAAGACAGGCTTCGCAGACAACACGAAGCCCTAGACATTTACAAACTCAAGAGTATAATAACACATTTGCAAGAGCAATTACTGAGCATCCAGATTGACAAATCGAAAGGAGGGATCCTCAACTATGTCCCTCTCAATTTCAAGTAGATTCTATTTTGAGGCATCCAATCTATTTCAAGTAGATTTATTTTTGAGGCATTACGGAGGGCGAATTGCTTCAAAAAAAATCTACTCGAAAAGGGAACGTTGCGTCAAAAATAAATCTACTCAAAAAAGAGGGATAATCTTCTCGAATACCCGGGAAGGTAGGCGAGAAGATGAAGAGGTTAGATATGAAAAATGTGGTGGAAGATTATTCAAAAAGGTACAGGAAAGCTCGCAAAAAGGAAAAATCCGAAATTCTAGAAGAGTTCACCCGAGTTACCAAATATAATCGTAGTTATGCATCGTTTTTACTACGAGGAGCTTCAAAAAAGCGAAAGACAACCTCACCCAGCCAGAAAAAGGGTCGAAAGAAAAAATATGATCACAAAGTCTTCGTGAAACTCGTGAGGATATGGGAGATAATGGATTTCCCGTGTGGTAAAAGGCTCGAAGCAGTGATGGGTGAAGTAATAGATAATCTTGTTCGCAATGGGCATCTAACATTGACTGAAGAAACAAAAAGGAAGCTTCTTAATATAAGTGCTTCCACTATCGACAGATTGTTATCCAGCGAGAGGAAAAAGATGGAACTCAAAGGACGGTCTCATACAAAGCCCGGAACTCTTCTGAAAAAGCACATACGAATAAAAACACATTACGAGTGGGACGATACAAGACCAGGCTTTGTTGAGGTTGACCTCATTGGGCATGATGGAGGGAGTGTAAGTGGTGATTTTTGCTACAGCCTCAACATGGTAGATGTAGCAAGTGGTTGGAGTGTAGTGGCACCAATAAGAAACAAAGCGCAAATTTGGACATTAAAAGCTATAATTCAGTTGAGGAAAACGCTTCCCTTCACTTTATTAGGTATTCACTCAGATAACGGATCAGAATTTATTAATAGACACATATACCGTTATTGTGAAGATGAAGGGCTTCTATTCACCAGAACCCGGAGTTACAACAAGAATGATAATTGTCATGTCGAACAAAAGAACTGGTCTGTTGTAAGAAGAGCCGTTGGATATTACAGATACGACACAGAGGAAGAATTCCAAATACTAAAGGAGTTGTATGCGTCTCTGAATCTGTACAATAATCATTTTCAGCCAAATCAGAAAATCATTGAGAAAATTAGAAAAGGAAACAAGGTAAGCAAAAAATACGACCGCCCTACTACACCATACGAAAGGATCATGCAATCACCCTGGGTTGACCAAAATACAAAAGACAGGCTTCGCAAACAACACGAAGCCCTAGACATTTACAAACTCAAGAGTATAATAACTCATTTCCAAGAACAATTAGTGAACATCCAGATTGATAAATCGAAAGGAGGGATCCTCAACTATGTCCCTCTCAATTTCAAGTAGATTCTATTTTGAGGCATCCATCCTATTTCAAGTAGATTTATTTTTGAGGCATTACGGGGGCGAGTTGCCTCATAAAAAATAGTGGCTGCGGAGGTGGCAGCCACCAGGGGGTAACGGGGGATATGGAAGGGAGTGTTAACATTTCGATTAATTACATACAAAGTTATGCCAGCTAAGAAGCGAATTTCAAAAATCTTCCGCAAGGCGCCGCTGTATATCTACACCAACTTAAAAGATATATTAGCACTTAACGTAAGAAATCCCATGCAGTCGTTGTATAATAAATTGTGTGAAATCAATTTCCTTATGGAGGAAAAGAATATGTATTACAGAGCAATAACAATTGGAGAATCACTGGATGGAATTAGTGCTTTTGAGCATTTTAATAGTCTCTATGACGTGGATTTTGACTATCTGATTGGACTCGGCAAAGAAATTCCTACCATCCTGTTTATAGACGGCACGAAACAATTACAGGATATAGTAAAGGATTGGCTCTATGCCTTTACCAATATCATTCTCGTCAACAATAACCCCATACGAGTTTTTCTGATCAAGGGTTATTCGCAGGAATTTCATGAATTCAAAGGATATTACCGCGTTATCGGAAGTTATAAGAGTCCAAGACAAATAGCCGAAGATGTAATGAAAAAAATTGAAAAACAACTCTCAAGAATAGTCGGCAAAAGCGAAAAAATTGTGGAACTAAAGAAAATGCTCATACTCTCCATGTTTTATGATGGAAGCTTCATGATACTCGGTGAAACAGGAACAGGAAAAAACCTCTTAGCCGAAACCATAGCCAATTTATCTCCCAGATGGGATAAACCTTTCTACTCACTCAACTGTGCCGCAATTCCGGATACATTACTCGAAAGCGAGCTCTTCGGCTACAAAAAAGGTGCTTTTACAGGAGCTACAAGCGAAAAGACGGGGTTGATTGAACTGGCCAACACCGGAACGTTGTTCCTCGATGAAATCGGAGATATGCCTTTGAATCTTCAGGCCAAAATATTGAGCGTCACCGAAAATCGCGAGTTTTTCAAAATCGGTTCGACAAAGCCAAAAAAGGTCGATGTCCGCTTCATCACCGCCACAAATAGAACTGAAGACAACGTTCTAAGGAATGACCTGCGTTTCAGGCTTTCCGCAATAAAGGTCGAACTTCCTCCATTAAGGGAAAGAAAGACGGACATTCCTTATATATTCGACAGGATACTCGAGTCGAAGGGTTATCTACTGCGTTTTGAAAGTTTACCCCGGGAGTTAAAACAGCGATTTCTCAACTACGATTATCCCGGGAATATTAGAGAATTGCTAAACATGATCGAAGAATATCTCGCGGTTAACAACATCCTCTATTCGGGTGTGAAAAACAATGTTGAGTCCTATACAAGCATTCTGGCTGAAGAAGCGATAGTTGAAAACACAAATAACGGAATTACCTACAAAGATTTTCTGCAAAATTTACACAAGAATATCATGAAAAAAATTCTCGAAAAGCGGCTTAAGTCTCTTGGAAACGATTTGAATCTTCTATCAAAAGAGTTCGGCCTGACTCCAAGAAGAATCAGGGACTTACTTTCAGAATTCGGATTGAGAAAATGATGTTCGTTATTTAAAGCACAAATGGTATAACTGGACGTAATGTTCTCTACTTGAAAAGCTCTAATGAATCGTCTATAATATCTATTAGTGTACGCCCGTAGCTCAACTGGCAGAGCGGCGGTCTCCAAAATCGTAGGCTGGGGGTTCGACTCCCTCCGGGCGTGCCATAAAAAAGAGGAGCTAAAGCTCCTCTTTTTTATTCCTCATATTCTTGGTGGCCAGATAACGGGCTTAAAATTCTTCCGCGATTGCTTTCTATCAATGGTGTGAAGCACAAAGGGAAGTTTTATCGTAAAAGGTCCTAAGGCTTTTTTGATATGATCCACTTCCGCATCTTCCGCAAAGTTCAAAAGATGAATCCGATTATTCCAAGCATCGTGGTGGATGGCTTTTACTAGTTTTTTAGCATCTTTGAGATCCTGATATTCAAAGATGATAACATGCCATGAACGTATGAATTCATTCAATTTTGGAATCCTGACAAAAGGAACGAGCGTAGCAAGAAATCTAACGGAAACCTGCAATGCTCTTAAACTCTTAGACAATCTGGTAATAGCTACATCGTATTCACCGGTAATGTCCCAGACGGCTGCCCAGGCACTCTTATAACGGTACACTTTCAGACGCTTTTGCTCTTTCAGTCTGGGAAAGAAATTTCTATCCAGATCCATAGGAACCAGATCATGGTCTTCCATACTGTTGATGTAATACTCCTGAAGTTCAGAAATTTCGGGATCGTTATCAATTTCCAGTCCTTTTACCTTACCTCTTCTCAAAACAGGCTGTACGTAGAAGTTCAGTGTCCTTGCAGCGAAAAGATTCATATGACGCAATATTTTTATCGAGCGGATATTATCAGCTTTGACGGAACCAAAGCCAAACTCTGCCTCAGAATTTTCCAGAATATCCCCCATCTTCTCAATGAGCGCTTTCAGCCATCGCGCAACCTTCATCCTGTATTTCGGATTTGTTCTTAGCCCGAAAAGATAAACCCCTCTCTGCTTACGTCCTTCGAGCCAGTAATCAGCAAACCCAGCGCCGGCACAACCTATGATATCTCCTGTTTTCTCATCCTCGGCTACGAGCATGAACCCGTCTTCAAAGTAGCGCATCTTTTCAAAAAAGTCTTCTCGATTCGAGGTAAACCAAACATTCCCCTCTTGAGCTGAAGTGCGTTCAATTTCGAGAAGTTTAGCGTTATCTTCCGGTCTGGCTTCCCTGATTATCACTCAGTATCCCCCTTGCGAACCTTCAAGTGCGATTCAAACCAATCCAATATAGCTCTCAATCTTTTTTCCCTGTGAACGGGTAACCCACTTCTCGAAAGCTCGTGGTTCTCCTTCGGGAAGAGAACCATTTTTGCTTCTTTGCCCAGCCTTCTTAGAACAGTAAAAAATTGCATGGCTTCAGGTACCCAACAGCGGTAATCTTCCAGAGAATGGATGAGCAACAACGGTGTTTCCACATTCGGAGCATAGTAAAGGGGAGATTGTCTGATGTACCCTTCGAGATTTTCCCAGAAATTGCCGCCTATTTGATCTTCAGCAAAGAAATAGCCGATATCCGTGGTTCCATAGAAAGATATAAAGTTAGAAATTGACCTCTGGCTTACCGCAGCTTTGAAAATATCGGTATGCCCTACAATCCAATTGGTCATGAAGCCCCCATAAGAACCGCCTGTTACCCCAAGCCGATCGGCGTCCACAAAATCGAAGTTATTTACAGCGTACTCCACAACCTCCATGATATCCTGAAAGTCCCTTTCACCGTAATGTCCGCGTATATCGGCGAACTCCGAACCATAACCGTCACTTCCCCGCGGATTACAGAAAAGAACGGCATAACCGGAAGCAGCAAGCAGCTGGAATTCATGGATGAAGCCGTATCCGTAGGCTGTCTTTGGCCCGCCGTGAATCTCAAGAATAGTAGGATATTTCTTTCCTTCTTCGAATTCCACGGGTTTCATTATCCATGCATCGATAACTTTCCCATCCGATGCTTCTACCTTAAACCCTTCCGGTTCGGACAACCGATACTTTCTAATCCAGCCATTGAATGACGTAAGCTTCCTGATTTTTCCCTTTTTGCTCTTGTAAATCTCCAGAGGATAGGTGGGATTCATCATCGTGAAAACAATAGTCCCGTCAGGCGCAATGTCAAAACAATCTATGCTGGCGTTAACATCGAGAACAGTACTAAGCTTGCCTTTATTGTCAACGGACTTGATGACAGCCTTTGGCCCGTCTGTGGTGATGAAATATAAAGAACCATTGTGAACTCTAATCTGCCTACCTCCAACGCCTCTCACATCGCTGTTTAAACTATTGAAGAAAGAAAGATCACCATCAAAGATGGTTCTTGTCCTTTTAGTCGGTACTCGCGCAATCGCTACTTTGGGGTTTGTAGCAAATCCCTTTTTGAAGTCTGTTATGAGAGCGTACAGATTATCGTTATCCTTCCATTCGGCATACATTACCGAAACCTTATCGTTGAACAACCGTATCCTGTCACGGGTTTTTAGGTCGATTACGTACAGTGAAGCCCATATAGGTCTCTGTTCAGGATTATCGAGCATCACAACCGCAAGTTTTCTCCCATCTGGCGAAGGTGACACTCCCCTTACATGCGTTTCGCCTTCGGTGAGCCGTTCTAATTTCCCGGAATTTATATCAAGCAAAAAAGCGTGCCCATATCTTCCATCCGTAAACCCTGCACCGTTTCCAAGGAAAGGGATCCTCTCGATTTCATAAACCTTTTTTTCCGGTGGTTCTTTTTCGGGGGCTTTTCCGTCAGGTCTAACAGCTGAAACGAAAGCGAGTTTTGTATTATCAATCCACTCCAGGGATTGGACACCACCTTCGATGGTTTTCACTAACTTTGATTCACCGCCGTCAAGGGGAAGGATGTACAGTTCTGTACCCTGTGAATCCTTCTCACGTTTAGAAGTAAATGCTAGAAGTTTTCCGTCCGGGCTTATTTTTGGAGAAGAATCAAATTTTCCAAATGTGAGCTGTCGGCGATTTCTCCCTGAAACATCCATGATCCAGATATCACTGTAATACTTATTTTGCTTCTTATCCATCCTTTTCCTGACAAAGATGAATTTCTTTCCCTCCGGCAAAAACTCTATATTTCCCAAACTCACATAACGATACAAATCAGTCAAAGAAATCCTGTCCACGATTATTATCCCTCCTCATTCGCTTTATTCAATTCTACCAAATGACCTTCCTTTATAAGAACTTTCATATCATTTCGAATCTATATCTGGCAATACAAAGCGCATTTGACTGCGTAAAATAAGGTACGTTATAATACGACTAACAAATCAACTATTTGAAACATTCAGAACATCAGACTGAAAAGATCAAGCGAGGGATATAAATGGAAAACACCAATTTTTACGAAGGAAAAATAAGAATAGTGCCCAAAAATAAGGAAATATACGCGCTGTTGAACCTGGACTATTACGTTTTGCAGGATTCAACCGAAGAAATAAATCTTTATATATACAAAGACATAAACATTGATCAGATAACTTCAGAAGACGTAAAAGATTACGCGGTAAGCAACGAAATAAGCAATTGGAGCCCCTTCATACTGGAATCAAAGCAAATAAAAATCCATTTGAATAAAAAGAAAAACAAAGGTGATGTGATCAAATTACAATTTAAGTACCACGGAAAAATCAACACACTCAAAAAATATGAAGTAAACAGGATAAACGAAGAATGGGTGGAGATCAGCTTATATTCTCCATGGTTCCCACTTGCTGAAGAAAATAGAAAAGCTGCTTTTCAAATCAGGGTGGATATAGAAGATGGTTACGAAGTAGTGGGGCAAAAAGCCAGGAAACAAAACGGATACTGGATTGTGGAATCAGATAACATGGTTAATGATTGTACAATATTGGCTTCCAAAAACTTCAAAAAGAGAATCGTACGAGAACGGAGGATGACCATAAAAATTTATAATGCTTCCATAGAAGGCGAAAAAATCGCGGAGAAGATAGAAAAGCATCTTGGGTTTATTATAAAAACCTGCTTTGATTACTTTGGAAAAACCAATGTAGAAGAGTTCACCATCGTTATCGCACCAAGGTCAGAAGGCGGTGGGTACTGCAGACCCGGCTTGCTGGTTGTAGCGCTTGAAGATGTAGACGATAAAAACTATTTCAAATTCCTGTCACACGAGATTTCTCATCTATGGTGGATGGGAGCTGACAGCAGCACGTGGGAAGACTGGCTCAACGAATCCTTCGCCGAGTATTCTGCCCTACTGCTTTATAAAGAAAAATACGGCAATGCCGAATTTGAAAGGAAAATAGAAAAATACAGGCAAGCCGTAACCGATTGCCCGCCAATTTACGGTTTGAGCAGAAGCGACGAGAAAGCATTTCTGACGTTATACGCAAAAGGCCCGGTAATCCTGAATAAACTTGAGAAAAAGATAGGATCAGATAATTTCAAAAAACTGCTAAAGGAGCTTCTTGCAAAAAACATAAAAACAACCGATGGATTCTTTAAGACCGTAAAAAACATGTTCGGCGAAGATACCGCAAAATTTATGGAAAAAGAGTTGAAAAGCTAATAGAGAAAGCCGCTGCGCGGCGCTCCGAATCCCTTCGGGATTGACACGAACTCCTGATAAGAATCGAGAGTCCGAGAGTCCGAGAACCGAGAGGGCCGCTGTGCGGCTGGTTAGCACGCTTCGCGTGGGTGAGCCCAGCTGCGCTGGGGGTAAGCCCGTTGCGAACTGCTTCGCGGTTGACACACGCCTGCGGCGGAAAACAGCTAAGCTGCGAAGTGCTGGACTACATCCAGGAGGCTTGCAGACGCTGACAGTTGATGGAGCGACGCTCACAAGGCAGTTACGACCGGCTACGCCGGTGGCACGAACTCCTGTGGAGTTGTCTCGAACCACTTCGTGGTTGTTGCGAACTGCTGCGCAGTTGATAGAGCAGGCAAGTCGGCCGTATGTATGTCATCCCGAACACCCCTACCCGTCATCCTGAACTTGATTCAGGATCTCGTACTGAAAACCAGATTCTGGATAAGAGATTTCCAGAATGACGGCGAAGAGTAAGATTCTGGATAAAACATTTCCAGAATGACGGTGGGGGTTAAGATTCTGGATAGGACATCTCCAGAATGACAGTCTGTGGAGTAGATTCTGGATAGAACATCTCCAGAATGACAAATAGGGGCCTATCGCCTTGCTAACCCGATACTTGTTCCCTAACCGTCATCCTAAACTCGATTCAGGATCTCGTACTGAAAACCAGATTCTGGATTAAACATTTCCAGAATGACAGTGGGGCGTTAAGATTCTGGATAGGACATCTCCAGAATAACGGTTATCCGTTGATTTTTAAAGAATGTCAGCCTCTGCAAGCGACCTGCTTTTTCAACTGCGAAGCAGTTTTCACCCACTCCGAAAGGAGTGCTTACCCCCGGTGCAGCCGGGCTTACCCATGCGAAGCGTGCTTACCCGTCAACAGCGTCGCAAGCCTCAGCCTCGCGAGCGTCAACGTCGTGAGCCTCCTGAGCGCTGCTCAGCACTTCCGCCTCAGGCGCATATCAACCGCTTGCGGTTCGTGTCGCTTCGCTACCTGAACGAGTTCGTATCACCGACATAGCCGGTCGTATCCACGGCCTTATTTTATAAAGCCTGCCCTTCTCCTGTAATATCCTCGATCAGTTTCAACAGCTTGTTTACTTCGTAAGAATCAGCAATTTTCTCATTCAATATCGCTTTCGGTGAGATGTATTCACCATAATACTCTTCGATGGCTTTTCTATCGATCTTCACCACAGAACCTTCAACGGTAAACCCGATAAAGAATCCTTTCGATATCGAATACGAAAGAATAGTCTGCAAAGAATAATCAACATCCGCGGATAAATTCCTTCCAATGGGCCCGGCAGCAATACTGAGACTCCCGCCAAGCGTGATGTTGTCTTTCGTAAACCCTTCAAACCCCGTATCATTCATAATGAGCAGTACAAGTCCAATCGACTGAGCCCCCACTTGCATCCCATAGCTCATCTTATAGAGCCTAAGGAATAAAGGCCCGTACCATTGGCCGGTCTCCGAATCTTTTCTCAACAGGAACCCTTCACCATATTGTCCGCCAACTACAAATCCTGCTTTTATAACATTAGGAAATACCGCTATCCCTTTTGCGCGTTTAAGAAGCTCAACAAAAGCCTCGCTATCAGGCATCGAAGAAAGTTCCTTAATGACCTCACAAGCATCTTCTAATCTTTCATCCGGTGGATAAAATGCCATAACCATCACCCCCATGATCAGTATTAACAGCACATTTACAGCTTTCCTCATCGTCTCACCTCTTTCCTCTCATTGTTTCTCTATAAAAAACTACACCTTCTTTCACGCCAATAGAAACTGGTACCTCATTTTCTTAATACCCACCAAATATCATTTCCGTAAAACCCGCACTTCCTGTATAGCCTTTCTGGATTGGTTTTGTTGCCAACTTCTCCTGAAACCGTAGTGAATGCAACACGGCTTTTTAGTCTGTTCAACAGCTCAAACACGACGGCACTGCCTAAACCCTTCCCCTGGTAATCGGGCAAAACCTGAATCCATTCAAGCGATCCTTCCTGTATCATTTTATCTATTTCGGCAATACCTAAAGCTACCGGTGTATCCTTTTTCCTATCTATGACCCAAACCCACAAATCCTTTTCGAACACAGGATGTTTCATCCAGCTCCTGACTGTCTCAACATCAGGATGTATATCTTCATAACACCTTCCTATCAATTCCGAAACCTCTTCAATTTCACTGGCTATATTCACATTCTCAAAGGCAAAACCAGCCGGTAATTCCACATTGTACGTTTCTTTATTATCATGGATAATCCTAAAATAAGATTTTGTATAAGAAAAAAGCCTGCCATCAAGTTGCCGGTAGTACTCATCATGTATAACCATGAAATCCATTCGTTCCAACTCTTTTTTGCTCAGCTCGTCTAAACCCGGGTTCTTTTTCCAGAAGACAAACAATCTTTTTTCTTCTCTCGCTACAAGTTTTGTAACTTCATTTCCGTCCAATTCAAAGGAACAATCCAGATCTCCTATTCTAATCAGCGTTTTCCACAGTGCGTTCGGTAACACTCTGCAGGGTTCTTTGCGATATACATACTTTAGTGCTTCACTAAAAGAAACAGTGTTGTTTCCCAAAATATTCCCTCCAGATTTATCTAACCCGATTTCCGTTGATTAAGTTTTGGCGACATTCCAGAATCGACACCTGAGATTACACTTACTTCAAAGTACCACCATGAAAGCTCAATTTGTATATGATTTTGCCTTCGAACAATATCTTTTCATTACCTTCAAAGCATTCGACATTCCCTTTCCATTCACAATAATACTCAAAACTTCCATATTTGAATGTCTCAGGACCACGATAAGGTGCTGAGGCAGGGACATTCTTTAAGGCTTCCTTCAAGCATTTGATGAACCCCTCCGGAATATCATCTACCAACATTCTCCCGTAGTAATTCATTCCCCAAATTGGTCTACCGTTCTTCCAGACTGCTTCTTCCCCTATAAAATCGAAACTGCCTAAGTAAGTATCGATATATAAGAACTCACCCTCCTGATAATGCAAATCCTTAGAACATGGTCTTGAGGGTTCTGATTCTTCCCCATCGCCCGCATATGTATTCTGCTTGGCTCTAATGAGAAACTGTATAAATTCTTTCGTAATCTCACTCATCTTTACACCTCTCCCTCAGGCTTTTCATAGAAAAACCTTGCAACAACATTCAAGGCTAATTCCCTGCTTACAAACCGTTGCAGAAAAACCAACAGCTTATTGAAAAAACCGGGTATATAGGTTCTCTTCCCCTTTTCAAAAGCTCTAAGAGATCCCTTTACTACTTTCTCGGGGGTCATTATGAACTTTGCACGCATATTGGGTAAGCCGGCAACATTGAAAAATTCCGTCTTTGTTGGGCCGGGGCAAACGACCATAATCTTTACTCTGCCTTCTAATTCTTTGGAAAAGGCTTCAGTTAAACTGAGCACAAAAGCCTTTGTGGCAGCATAAGTGGCAAATCCCGGCACTGGCTGAAATGCCGCGGTAGAAGCAATGTTGATTATCCCCGCTTCATTCCCATTCCTTTTTACCATCTTCTTTGAAAATTCCTTCGTTAAGTAATAAAGCGCTCTTATATTCAGATCAACCATTTTCAATCCCTTTTCAGTATCTATTTCCACAAACGGTGAAATTAAACCAAACCCGGCGTTGTTAATGAGAAGGTCTATATCTGAAAATCTCTCCACAAGTTCCCTCAGCTTATCAAAATCGGTTAAATCAGCCACAAAGGGTTCAACAGCTACCCCGTAAATAGATGACAGGTCATGCGCCAATTTCTCTAACCTTTCCTTTCTCCTTGCGACAAGGACAAGATCGTATCCCCTCTTCGCAAGTTCTTCCGCAAATACCTTCCCGATCCCTGAAGACGCTCCGGTAACTAAAGCTCTCAAAATCTCACCCCTTCATTTGAAAGTGCCCTTATAAAGAGTATATAGAAAAAAACCATAAAAATTAACAACGAATTCCCCAGCGAAACAAGATCTGGATTTTCTTGACAAACAGATGAGTTTCTATTGACATATGAGATAATTCATGGTACATTCTTCTCTGTTCCGCAACCTTTGGCCTGTGCAACCTGATGCAACCTCGCAGCGACCTTCGGGATCCTTGGCTTCGCTAATAATCCTACAACCAAATGACAAGCTGAAGGAGGTTACAATAATGGCTCTTGGATGGATGGACGTTTCTGATCTATCGTTTAATACGTTATTGTTACTGGAGGAAGTACAATTAAGATGGCTGCCGAGGGGGAATGTACCAAAAAGGGAATTAGCCATTGCTCTGAAAGCAAATCCTGTTGTGGAATGGTATTTCAGAAACAAATGCCCTCAAATCAATGATTGGGTTGATAAAATATTGGAGAACATAAAAAATGAACCAATAAATGATCCCGCAAAGGTCCGCGAGGCCGAGATAGCCGTACTAACTGCCATAAACGATTGGGTTGTATTCGTTGTTGACCCGGTGGTATATGACCAGCAACCATTTTTGAACTGGGATTCAAATGAATTGTTATCATTGGTCGATTTTTCCGGAAAAACCGTTATAGACGTTGGAGCCGGAACCGGAAGGCTAACAATCGTTGCAGCTGAAAAGGCAAAAACGGTATTTGCCGTCGAACCTGTTGCAAATCTACGTTCATATTTAAGAAAAAAGGCCAAAGAAAAAGGACTTACGAATATATACGTAGTCGATGGTTTAATCGAAGAAATACCTTTCCCTGATCAGTTTGCAGATGTAACGATGGGCGGCCACGTGTTCGGTGATACTCCCGAAGAAGAATACAAAGAATTGCTGCGAGTAACCAAACCCGGTGGGATGATTATTCTCTGCCCCGGCAACGGCGATAAAGACAACGAAATCCACAGATTTCTTGTGGATAAAGGATTCGAATGGTCCAGATTCGAAGAACCGAGAGACGGTATAAAAAGGAAATACTGGAAACAGGTAAAATGATTTAGCTGCCCTATTTTATACTTAGGCACAAATGTAAGTTATAACTAGCGGAAGGGACAAAAACAATGAGAAGACTAATCATGCGCATGTTTCAGGAAGAAAACGATTACTGGCGTATTCGCAATTTTTTACGTCAGACTCTCATTCTCAACGAACTGCGCCAGCTAAACTGGCATGTCGCACGACTCGATTACTGGCGCTGGCATGTAATAGAAAACGGTGATGCCTATGATCCGGTTGAAAAGGTTACATACATCTGGGAAACACCAGACGGAAAGATTGCAGCCGTACTGAACCCAGAAGGCAGAGGTGACGCGTTTCTTCACGTGCACCCCGCTTTTCGCACAAAAAAAATGGAAGAGGAAATGATTGCTGTCGCCGAAAAGCACCTTGCTAACTCGTGCTCAATTGGTCGTAAGGTGCTATACGTCTGGGCTCATGAAAACGATGATCTTCGAAAGGGAATACTTGAGGGTCGAGGTTACACCAAAACAGAAATTCGGGACTGCCAGCACCGTCGATCGTTGGCAATTCCCATCCCTGATGCATCGGTCGCAAAGGGCTATGTGATACGCGCATTGGGAGACGAACAGGAGATTCCAGCGAGAAGCTGGGCGTCGTGGAGGGCATTTCACCCAAATGAACCGGATGAAAAATATGATGGCTGGGAATGGTACCATAATATCCAGAAACAGCCTCTTTACCGCCGCGACCTTGATATCGTAGCAGTCGCTCCCGAAGGAGAAATCGCGGCATTCTGCACCATCTGGTACGACGATTTCACACGCACTGGATACATCGAACCAGTAGGAACAGTACCAGAACACCAGCGCCGTGGACTGGGAAAAACTGTAATGCTTGAAGGATTAAGAAGACTCAAGAGAATGGGTGCAGTAGTTGCCTTTGTAAGCGGCTTTTCTACGGCAGCAAACGCCCTGTATTTCTCTGTCATGTCAGATGATCACAACTTCCTTGTGCCATGGAAAAAAGAGTTTTGATTAATCTACTGAGTTTTATCTTCAATCAACAAACTAAAACCAGGGACATTGTCCCTGGTTTACTATTCTATTCAATAAATCTCATCAGTTCATCCACCATTCTCATGCCATTTGCTTCAAGATCTCCCGAAAGCTGGAAAGTAAGACATCTGATAGCGACACTTCCAACGGTAACATTCACCGGTGGATTCATGTCTATCGGATAAATCAAAAAAGCCTTTGTGCAGTTCTTTGTCATAGCGTAACTGGCTATCTGAGATATATCGTTATCCGAAGGACGTTCATTGATTTTATACTTCGTATCCAAAACAGCAACGGCTTCTCCTGTTAATCCACTATAGATGACAAGATCGATATTAAAACTCAGGCTATTTTCTTTATCTAAATTGACCTTCTCCTGAGCACGTACTATATACCCTTTCAAATTCTTCTTCAACCATTCGGCAATGAACTTCTCAAACAACCGGGGCATATTCACGAGAAAAGGAATCATCTTACTGGTTCCAGACTTTACTGCAGGACCGCTATTTTCAAGGAAGAACTTTGCAAGAACATGTATGGGAAGATAGTCGCTGTTCAATCTGTTATAGAATCTTTTTATACATTCTGAAGGTTTGAAAGGCCTGACTTTGATAGTTCCTGCCAGAGATCTGTACGCTTTTCTGACAAGATTCCTCGTTCCTTCACTTATGCTGTCACTCATGACTAGCTTCGAAAGAGTCCAGAGTATTATCTGGTTTTCCTCAATATCGTTCGTATGATCCTGATAAACACAATCGAGCTTTACTTTCCAGGGCTGCTTTATCATCGACCGAACATTTAATTTTCCCCTCACATATGGTAATCTATCGTTTTGTTGAATGTATTCTCTGTACAAGCCTCTCTTTGTACGATCTATAACACGTTTCACAAAAACCTTGACCAGTCTTTCATATAACTCTTCAATAGTCTCACAATCCTGGATGCCTTCAATAAATTGAAATGATTTCAAATTATACGCGTACTCGAGCATGTGGAGAAGGTTTTTAAGCTCAACTCTCGGAAGCAACCTGAGACCATATTCTTGTGATAAAGGAATGTATCCAACCCACCCGTTTGAAGTCAGCTCCCAGTTATTAGCGGTCTTAAGGGTCGGAAACTCAACGTTTATTTTGTTACCATTTTCACGCCAGAGAAACGCTCCAAGTTCGTTGGGTAGATCCTCTTTTGGCACTATCTTCTTTTTGTATTCCTTCAATTCGATGATGTTTTTCACTGTCAACTATCTTCCCCCAAAATTTCAGTCTTTACCTTTTCCCATTTGAACTCATCCACTTTTTCAGGTTGGTCAAAGAAATATTCCTCAAGATAAGGAAGTATTTCCATGCACCAGATATCTTCAATCTTGTCTTTGATACCTTCCTCAAGAAAGAATGTGATCCCGACCTGATAATGTGGTTCAATATTCCTGTTTAACCTCTCCAGAACCTGTATTAGACCTTCCGGATTAAAATCTCCACCAGCATGGAAATTCCTCAAAATCTCATAATTTGGCCACAATCTTAAGAAAGCAAACCTTCTTCTTAACGCATGATCAACGAGCGCTATAGACCTATCAGCTGTGTTCATAGTACCAATGATTCGCACGTTTTCGGGTATCTTAAATCTCTCTCCACTGGGCAAAGTGATGTCTTCATTTCGATACTCAAGGAGATACATTAATTCACCAAAAACTCTAGAAAGGTTTGCACGGTTGATCTCATCAATTATCATGACACAGATTCCATCACGTTCGCTCGCTTCTTTGCAGAACTTCATAAACGCTCCTGGAACAACCGGGTATTTTAGTGTGTCGTTTTCGTCTGAAGTTGGCCTTATACCTTGAATAAAATCCTCATAAGAATAAGAAGGATGAAACTGAACCGTTTTAATAAAACCATTCCCACCACCGATAAGATGTCGGGCAATCTTCCTGGCAACAAACGTTTTTCCAGTTCCGGGGGGACCATAAATTATCGCTTACCCCTTTCGGTTAATAGCTCTTATCCATCTTTCAAGTAGACTTTCTTCAAAACCTATCTCAGCGCTTAACTCGTCAAGAGGATACGCAGGATTCCGCTCGTATTCGTCCGGACCAGAAATAAACTCAATAATTTCCTTCATAGGATCGTTCTCTTCAATTGTCAGTATAACCAGAGGATAAAGCTTTACAAAGCATTCCGTAACTTTATCTACCAATCTCTCTTTAGCAAAAGATAAGACCTCATTGCTCGGTATCTCCACACAAACAGTAAGAGGCTGATTTTTGATATCATTCACCCACGTTTCGATATCCACGGCCTTGGCATTATGAACTCCAGAAAGCACCTTTATTTCTGCCCTATCGCCAAACAGAAGACTATCCGAAATATTCATTTCATTGAATATATGGATTATTTGTCTAGCATTCTCTCGAAGGTTTTTCGTAAAAACCTTAGCATCTGAACCTCCATACATGCCTATCGAAAAGCCATATCTCATCACATCACGATTGATCCAGACAAACAACTGCGCAGATTCAATTCTTTTTCTTCCCCGGGGATAAAAAGCACCCCAGAAATGATCCCATGCCCCACCCCGACCAAAATCATTTTTTGGGATCTTTCCAAATATACTCTTCTCCGTTTCGAGCTTCTCTTTCATTTCTTTGGGAAGCTTTGAAGCAACTGTAGTCATTAATTCCTTGACAGGTTCTACTACATACTTATCAAATTCACCGCTTCTTTCATGATAAAAGGCCCTAGTCGGATTTTCATGCAGCTGGTCGAGTAGTTCGAAAGTTTTCTCCGTAAATAACCCATCTGAAAAAGTTCCCGGAGGGGTTTCAACAATCTCCCTGAATTCTTCTTCATCCAGTTTTATCAGTGTTCTAACCCACGCAGGTTTTTTTACCTCTCTTTTCTGCGTATCAATCCAGTCAATGGGCAATCGATGCCCGTGTCGTGTGTTTTCTACAAAATAATAAGGTCCAGTCACTACTCCTATTCCTAGAACTTCTTTTGTCCCGAGATTTGCAATAACATAATCCCCTTCTTTGATGTCTTTCGCAAAATTCCATACCTGTTCCATCCCGACCTTTTTGTATCCATCGATCTCTTTGCTCAATCTTTCAGCCTTTTCATTGAATTCTTTTCTTGTCATTCTGGATATGTCACCAAGCTTTTCCCAACCGATAGCAATATAACCATTCTCACGGCAACTCTCCCATTCCCAGGCCTGCTCTCCTGGCGCGATTTTCCAGTATTGCGGTTTTTTAAGAGGGTGCTTTTTTATCGAAATAAACCAATGGCAAAACTCATCGAAAAGGTCGGCCTGTCTGATTCTGTCTTCAGTAATCCCACTCAAAATACCCGACAGTTCGACAATTACCTGTTCAATAACCTTGTTAATCTCTGGATAATACTTCATTGGTTGGGGTTGATTTTTTCCCATAAAGAATTCAAGAACCCATCTAGGTTTATTATTTATAATATGGAATTTATCCGGATTAAGTGCATTCAGGATCGGGGACAAAATTCCGGACTGAAATCCCTTTGAATAGCCAGACTAGTCGTACCTTTCGCATATCTTTTCAAGTTCATCAGGATTCTCATAACAATCTTTGATAAACGTAAATATAACCTCCGTAACTTTGGACCATCCATCAGGTTTAACCCAACCAATACTTTCATATTTCTTTTTTAATGAGATATTTACCGCAGGTGCTACGTGATTCCAGACATCTGGATCCTTCTCAGCAGAATTCTGATCATAAGGTAAGAGTTTTTTCAAAACGAGATCAGTTATGTCATTACCTTTCTCCCATTCTTTAAGAACATACTCAAAATTCTTCCTTCCCTGTTTCCTGCAACTTTCATATTCCTGGAAGTGGGCTTGCCCTTTTTCAGTATTGAAATATTCTTCTAAAAACTCGTTGAAAAACTTCCCGAATTCCTTTTTTTTCTGCGGAAGAATAATTTTGCCAATGCTTTCTCGATACGCAACCCAAATAAAACTCTGTATATCTATCATATCTTTGGGATTGAAATCAGAAAGAGCCTTCATCAATTCAAAAGAGTAATCTTTCAAAAGCTTGTAGCTCCTTGCATCTGGTTTTCTGCTAAACGCAAATCCAAAGAAGTTCGCAAACCAGGATACTACCGATGGCTTTACAAAATACTCACTTTCAGGGTAAACAATGAAAAGAAAATACGTGGGAAATGTCCAGTAAGATTTTTCTCCGCTTTTTTCAACAAAATTACAGAATTTTTCCAGACGTTCTTCCGAAGAACCGGAACCATACAGAAGATTAAAAAACTCCTTTGAAAAGGCTTCTTTGTTTATTTTAGTGGAGAAGAGCAACCTTAAATCCCCGCTTGTTGGTATAGAATTAAACAGCAGGTTGTTGTCTTTGCCAATCTTTTCTATCCTCTCAAACAACTCCGAATAAGCCTTGCTTTCAATCAGTCCAGCTAAAACTGTTTCATTTAATAACTCTTTAGCCCTCTTTACTGTTTCAACCTTGTAATCTCGTTCCTCTTCCAGGAACCTATCATCCTCAAAACCCTTCCATCCAAAATAGCGGGAATTAACAAGATCAATTAGCTGATCAACTTTGCTCTTCTCTACCAACACATTCATCCCCCCAAGTATGTACATCACGGTACAATTTCAAAACGCAATATCTTTCAAACATTCTTGAGATAACTCTTTACCACTCACTAAAATCAAATAATGTTCGACCCCGCAAATCCTCGATCACTCCTAATTTTACCATTTTGCTAACAACTGGTGAAATAAAAAGCAAGAAGATCAGAATAGTATATTTATGTTTAAATAAGCATCTCTTGATGAGGCACTCATGTTTTTATGTTGAAGCAGTCTTCATGTAAATCAGTTATTTTCGAACGATAAAATGATGATACCCTTCTGATATGTCTTCGCTTTCCATGATAAATCCTGTAATATTCAGTCATTCTTCTACCTCATCTATTTCCGGATAAAAATGGTATCGTACCTAAGTGCCTGTTCATCCTTTTTAACCCCTTAACTGCTTTTACGGTTATATTATTTCCTTGAGACTGGAGGGATCTTCATTTTTCGGCGCCGCGCAGTGGCTACCAGATCTCAGGTCTCGAATCTCTATTCTCGTTCTTCGACTTCCACGATATCAAAATAGCTATTGCTACTGTCATCATCACAATGGTTGAATATGGTTTTATGTGGTTCGGTAAATCGATCACCTCACCAAAGAAGTTCATGCAAAAATGAAACAGCACACCGGATAAGATACTTCTCCCGTTGTTATTATAAATCCAGTCCATCACAACACTCGCCGGGAAAAAGGCCACCATAAAGTCTATGAAGTAAATGAATGAATCGTTCATCAGGTTATATTGATAAGTCCCTCTGACAAAAAACAAGGGAAGATGCCACAAAGCCCAAAAGGACCCCAATATGATACTCGACTTAATCCAGCTATATCGTTTTTCCAAATGATCAAGCGCAAAACCTCTCCATCCTAATTCTTCCACTATTGGTCCAAAGAAAAGCATGAAAACGGCAAAGGGTATCAGCTTTATGGGATTAGCCAAAAAACTCTTTAGGGTACTCAATTCCGGTATTGTTCCTGTCAGAAAGTAATTGATCATTACGGCAATTAAGCTGCTCACAGGGACAAACAGAAATATGACCAAATACCAGCCAAAACCTATCAGGCGAAAATCAAAGATCCTGTGCCAGAAATCTTTCCAGTATTTTCTATCCTTTTTCGAATAAGCCATGAAAATTCCGACAGTCGATGGAGCAATTCCACCTAGCGCATAAAACAATTTAGAAACAGTGGTTTCAAGTCCAAAGATCACAGGAACCAACCACAAACTCCATGACCATAAAAACGTGTACAGAAAGAAGCTCCAGTGTTCGTCTCTTGCTTGTTTCATTTCATCCAGTCCTTTCTTTATAACCGCTTTGCGGTAATCAGTTTATCATTTTGCGATGGTTTGCACACCCATTTATAGATAATTTGTAAATAGCACATCGGGAAAAACCAGTGATAAAGAAGCCGCCCGTTGCGAGAGTGGCTTTTTTATCACTCAAAGCTATATTTGAAATCCTCAAACACGTATTTCAACCATTCTTTCTGCGGCGACACAATATCAGGTAATTTTGATATAGGTGCCCAGAAAAATTTGAAAATATAGTTATCTGAGAAATGTTCCCAGGTTTCGGGAGTATCTTCATTACATATCAGGTGATAATAATGACGCCTGATTTTGTTTGTCAAAACACTGGTGGGAACCCAGCCAGTAATATTGTACGTTACGTACTTTTCTTCCGGAGACTCACCGTATTCCAGGACTATCTGCACCTGCGTAAATCCACTTTCTTCTCGGATGCGAGTTACAGGCAATCCCCTTCTAAATTCAGCCCAGTCAAAACTACTAAGATCTGGTCGTGAATACACCTTCGTTTTATTGAGGACAACAAATTCATTTTCAGGGAGTACAACGTCCTTGTAACCAATCAAGTTCTTAACCTCTACATTGATCAGCCCTGTTTCTTCAGCAGTCTCTCTAATGACTGCGTCCAGGAAATCTTCACCAGCTTCCACCGTTCCGCCAGGTATCTGAATACCTGCTGTTGGGTGTTTAAAAAGCAATAATTCTACTTCGTTACCATTTTTTCTGGTAACAAATGCAGCTACTTTCCCTAACACATTATCCATTCTTTCCCTCCTGCTTTTGAATCATCAGAACAAATCCAACATTTTTTGCTTTACGGCTAACTTTAATACTTTTCAATCTGGTGCCAAATATTATACTTTGAATAGGGTGTCTCAAAAATCAGTAACAGCCAATAATATCAGCCACCTTTCTGTGAGGACGGCTGTTCAAGATATTGAACATAACACAAAGATTGTATGCCAATATGGCCAAACCCAATACCGCATCATAATTCCTGTTTCTCACATACCAAATGTATTCCAGATTGAAATATTCTTGTAGAATGTTAATCGTTCTCTCTATCTCCCAACGGTTTTTATACTTCTCCGCATATATTTGCCTCAATTGAATGCCCAGCCAACGAGCCTGACACTGTTTTTCCAGTGATACACCTTTCCTTTTGTTTGTGTCTATTACTGGTATCATGCTACTACAATCGAATATATAACGGTATATCTGTTGCGAATCATATGCGCTGTCTGCGAGGAAATACTTATATCCCTGGCCAGAATCTATTTGTGCCTTTGCCACCGTCGAATCGTGTACAGCTGCTGGCGTTGTCATCCAATCTTGAATCAATAGGTTCTGTGCATCCAAACTCATATGTACTTTTCTTCCATATTCCCAGCCTTTTGTCGTCTTTGTCCAACTGGATTGGGGGTCTTTGTATTTCCCTGTCCTTCTTCGTCTTTGTGCTGTATGGGCTTTACAAGTCTTGGTCACGAAAGGAATCCACCACCAACTCAATCCTTTCAAGTCCTTCTATATCCAAAAAGAGGTTTACAACATCTTTGTTTATCCTGTGAAGAGGCAATTCTCTTACTCTCCTGGATATAGTCTGGAATGGTGGTATGTTTTTCAAGTCCAAGAGTTCCATGTATTTGGGATTCTTTTCTAAAAAGTTCTTTGCCCCACGATATGAGACATCGCATAGCTTCAATAAAATGGAAAGTTTCAAGATGCTCTTGTCAGAATAAGCCTTTCTTCTACCTCTGCCTTGTTTGTTAACGAGTTAGAAGGCAAAAGCTTGTCTAACTGCTCAATAATCTTTACAATATCGCTTTTTGTGAGTTCTTGTGGTACCATTTATTTGGGCCTCCTTTCTTGTTTTGGGCTATTTCAATGGTACCACCATTGGAACTTGGGAGGCCCGCTTTTTTTCGTGACACCCTAATACTTTGAAGACAAAAAACAGTCATAAATAATGATTAAATTTACATTAATGATTAGAGTGTTTAGATACAAAAAATAAACATACGCAGTAACTATTATTTCATTTAAGAATTGAGCATATGTATGGTATATTTGCTTTAGACGATTGCATTAATCACTATATCATAGGGGGTGTACAAATGAAAAGGAGATTGCTCGTAATTATAGCAATCGCTACTCTGTTAGTCAGTTTTAGTTCTGTAACCTTCGCTGACAGCTATGATCTTGTGATTCGTATGGTTGATCAGGCAAACGCAACCATTGAAACCATGATTGAAAAGGCCATTATCGCAGCAAACAAAATTACCGAAGCATACGACAACGCTGTAGAAGCAGCTGGAGACAATGAAGAACTGATAGCTAAACTGACTGATGCTTACAACAAAGCAATTCAAAAACTTGGACAATCTCTTGTTTCCAGTACAAGTGCGATATCAGAATCAGTTATAAGAACAGCTGCTATATTCGGGGTAAAGGTTGAATGCTACCCTGTTGAAGTAGTTCTTGGGAACCAGGTTTTTATAGTTGACCCTCTTAGGGTTATAGATGATTAACTTACTCCCTTATTAAAAAGGCTCCGCATTACGCGGAGCCTTTTTGGTGTACTAAAAGTTCATCAATCACATAATGTTTATATGATAAACTACTATAAAAGTCGCTCCTAATATACCTTGCGATATTTCAAATACATAAAAAGAGAGGAAAATTATGTTTGGCTTTTTTGCAAAAAGTTCAGATAAATACATCGAAAAAGTAGCACAAAAAAGCGCATCTCTTTCGTTAATCGCGCATGGAGACGGCATTGAAATCCTCATTCAAGAGATTAAGGAAAATACCATAAGTTTTATAGAACCTTTTAATAACGGTGAATTATTGGAATTTTTCTTTATCCTCAAAGGTAAACTCATATGTAGTCAGGAAGGAAAAAATGATATAATCCTCAAGTCCGGAGATTATTTTTATGCTCATAATATAACCTCTCCTGTTGAGATAAAAACCCTCGAACCTACAACCCTTCTATATGTCACCTCAAAACCAATTTTTAAATATCTCAGCAAGGACATTTCTGAATTAAAAAAAATAATGCATCGTGTTGAAGAAAAAGATGCTTATACCCACGGACATGGCAAAAGGGTGAGGGACCTTGCGTATGTGCTCGGAAATAAATTGGGTCTTTCCAAAGGAAAAATGGAAAGGCTCTTAATGGGAGCTTTGTTTCATGATATAGGCAAAATAAACATCCCTGATGAGATATTGAAAAAACCCGGTAAATTGACACCGGAAGAATTCGAATATATTAAGAGGCACCCGATAGATGGCGCAGAAATGGTCAAGGGAACGTTTCTTGAAGGTATTTCTGAGGTAATAAGACAGCACCATGAGCGAATCGACGGTTCCGGATATCCTGACGGCCTAAAAGGAGACGAAATACTTATAGAAGCCAAAATAATCGCCATTGTTGACAGTTTCGATGCTATGACCTCCAAACGACCGTACAGAGATGCTTTGGGCTGGGAAAAAGCATTGGAAGAGCTTAAATCTTTAGCGGGTATAAAATACGACGCAGAATTGGTGAAAATCTTCGAAAACTGTATAGAAGAAGGATTGATTTAATAACCAATCACTCTAATCCCTCTTTTAAGTCCCGGATGAATTCTCTGGCAAATTTCTGTTGCTCGGCATATATTTCTTTCGCCTCAGTAAGATAACATTGTCCTTTTCCCAATATGTTTTTCTCTATGTATTCAATCGTTTCCTCTAACGTTTGTCCCCGCACCGAACCGGTTATCAATGACTTAACTATCAGGAACGTCTTCCCACCCTCTATCATATGGGCATCGTGAAGAATTTTTCCCTCTAAGGTTCCTGGTATTTCCTTCTTCTGAGATTCCCACGCAACTTGAACGATTTTATCGATTTTATCGTTGGATAAGCCCTCAGCTTTCAACCATTCTCTTATCCGCTTTTCGTCTTTATATATAAACCCATGAAAATAAGCGGCTATCATCAATACCTCGCGATCTATTTCGCCTTCATGGGTTTTCCTAATCTGTTCGCTGTTTTGAGCACCCTTTCAACATGCGATAAATCGTGCATGATATCTTTGCTTTCATAATAAGGGCGTACAAATTGAAGCAAATCGGTGATATTAATCACTTTTCCTCCAGGATGACATTAGAGAATTCACAAAAACCATCTTATTTTCCTTATCACGGGCAATAAAACTGTTTTGTACAATGATTCACTGTACACTTAAACAGTAGATTCCGTAGTAAAGTAGGAAAAAGATCAAATAAATCGTTCAGAATTTAAGACAAATCCAGCGTACAGCGATAATGATAAAAAAATCAGTGAAAAACCGTTGAGTCTCGGTGGAGTTTCAAAAGTCGTCGATATTTTGGAAAATTTAAAATCATCATAAATTCAATCAAACAGGATAAACTGAATTGATAACCCGGGAATTATCACCCGGGTTTTATGATCTTTTCAAAAGTTGCATATTCCTTGTAAAGTTCACCACCGGCAGCAAGAGCATCTTGAAAACTTTTCTTGTTTTCAAAATCAACGTTTCCACCTTCAGCCCTGACATAACCTTTCCTGATGGCATTCTGTAAAACATGATAGTACATAGCAAAAGAAACGCCCTTACCCTGAAAGTTTTTCACAACAAAAACAACAAACAATCTGAAAGTCTTTATGCTTTTTCTTTTCCTTGATAGTTTCAACCACCCGAAAGGATAAAGCCTGCCCCTGAGTTCCTTAAGGATCTCGTTATAATTAGGGGAGCTACCGACAAAACCGATAGGCTCATCGCCATGATAAGCGATAGCTATGAGCTCCGGGTCAGAAAACTTCTTCATGTCATCTACAATTCTTAGCATCTCCTCATAAGAAGGGGGTCTTGCTTCGATCCATTCATCCGGAATCGAGTTTTCCATTATCAACCTCAAATCCCAGGCAACTTTATCAAGGTTTTTCATATCAGGCGCAACTATTCTAAAATCATAACGTTTTTTTGCTTCTTCGATCAGCCTGACATGTTTTTCGTCAATGGGCTTTGTTAGATCGTATTTGAAACAGGCGAAACGTTTATACATTTTAAAGCCAATCTCTTCCAGAAGTTCCTGGTAATACGGAAGGTTATAGTTCGCGTTTACAAAAGGTGGATCGTCAAAATTTCTTATCAATATGGCTTTGTAATCGTCTCCATTTGTCGGAGAATCCGTACCGATATACCTCACAATTTCTCTTTCTTTGAACCAATTGTCGGCCGCATGAAACAACAGGTCCGCTACATAAACATCGTTGTAGCTCTCAAAAAGAGTGAAGGATCCTGCACGGTTGCCATGTTCAATAACATTTCTATTGATATACACCCCAAGACGTGCAACAGGCTGCCTTCCATCCATAACAAGAAAAAACTCTCTGTCAACACTCATAACCGGGGAACCTTTTGTAATAACATTTCTTATAATAGTATTCAGCGGCGGTATCCACTGCGGTGTATTCTTATAAAGCTCAAAGGGAAGTCTAACAAAGTTTCTTATATCCCTTCTTGACCTAACTTTTACTAACCTCACTTAGCCACCCCTTCGTCTTCAAGCATTTTCCTCTGAAAGGTTCCGTCAATTTGGTAAAGCAAAAAACAGCGGAATAAAAACTGATGATAATCGTTGAAACGCTTAACACCAAATGATCATAGCTATTTTTCCGCTGCTCTTTATAAAAAAATTATAATACACCAAAGGCAGATTTATTGCACAACTTCTCAAAAGATGATGTATATGTGGTATGAAATTGACTCGTCAGGGCCAAAAGAAATTGACTCATTTCGTTCTCCTGATGTAGTAGTATTATTATACATAAAAGCGTATGTATTCTTGGTTTGGAAAGATTCTTGACTGTGTATGGCAAAATAAAAATGGTTCTTCCGCAAAAGTTATGAACTAAAGCATAAGAACCTTCAACCTCAGCAGTTCAAACGAACATCTTCCGTACATAACTCTCTTGATCACTTTAATCTTGTTTATGATTCCTTCTATGAGTCCATTGTTATCGTCCAGTCTAGCCGCATTCTTCACAGCCGGCAGGTCTCTTTCAATCCCGTGGACAAAGTGATTGAGTTCCGGAATTGAATATGTCTTCGTTGTTTCTATCCATTTTTCAAGATTGTTGGTATCTTTTTGAGCCAGGATTCGTCTAAATTCCTTTATCGCTGAATAGACCTTCTGCAGATCTCCGTTACCCTCAATATAGATTCGTACTTTTTTCTGTTCGCTTTCTTTGAGTTTCGAAATATCTTTGTACAACAGAGTGATCAAATGTCTCCTCTCCAGAATCGGTGTCGTCGGTGGATTTCTGTTTCTTCTCCCCGATTCCTTGTTGTGTTTTGCTAAGAATGTCTTCAAGTTGGAATAAGAACCCCTGTATCCTTCTTTGCAAATGGTTCGGAAGATTTCCATTGTTGTTCCCCTGTCCAGGTTCATCGCAATGATGGTATCCTTGTAAGGATCGAGGTTGCTTCTTTTGCTCGCACCTTTTGACCCGTGAATCATTTTGCCTTCGTACTTTATGTACTTTAAAACTGTTCTCGGTGATAATCCTAATTCTATGGCTATCTTTCTAGATGAATAACCTCGTTTGAAGAAGAGTTTCTTAACCTTTTGAACCTTTTTGTTCTTCTCTTTCTCTCGTTGCATTTGTAACATTTCCAGGCGAGTGCATTTGTTCTTCGGTTCAAGGCAGTTCTCTTCAGGAAATTCAGTCATGCCGCTCATTTTGATTTTCCTGGGTAGGGTCCGTTTTATGTATTCTTTGGCTTCTTCGGTGAGATTCTTGACTAAATGAAATCGGTTACTAACCTGTATGGCCTGAGGAAATGCTTCTTCTATGGCTTTTGCATAGCTGATCGAACCATCACGTGATACCACTTCTATATCCGGATATCCTTTCAACCATTCGGTGACGTCTTTCGTATCACGAAAGGCAACGATATCTACAACCTGTGACGTATCTCGATCGACCATCACTGTCCCATATGTGTGGCCTTTCTTTATGGCAAAATCGTCGATGCAGATTCTCTTGACTCGGGTGTTTACAACTAACTTGTTTTTTTTAATATCCGTAAAATTGTGTCATCCGAAATCCTGGCTATCCCTTTGTTAATAACTTTCTTTGCACTACGAGCACTCATGTTCAATGCGATTTCTCTGATTTTTTCATCCAACCTGATTGTTCTTCTTCCATACCTGGTGGCAAAAGGAAGTGTTTCCGGGAATCGCGCATGGTCACATTCGGGATTCTTACAAAAAAAGACTCTCCGCTCCAGTATGATTGTCAATAGCTTTTCTTGAACGGGTAAATCAGAGATATTGTTATGATATACGGAGTGGACACCCCTCGATTTTTCGCCACAATATGGGCAAGCCTCTTCAGAAGTCTCTTTTCTCGCATGGAGTTCTATTTTTTTATCGTCAATAAAAGCTTCTACCAATACCAAATCTGGATCCAGTGTTTTCAATAGTTCTTGCATTTACATCATCTGCCTTATCATAGTTTTTTGTCCATGCTTCGATTCTACTCTTTTTCATTGGTTAAATCAGTAAATTTACGGAAGAACCATAAAAATACAGCAAGTGGCAGGATAAAAATCCAGCGGTAAGGGAAAGAAAAAGATCATTGCCAGCATCCGGAAAATCCATTACCCTTTAATTGCACACCAAAACAGTTAAAGGGGGTTAGAAAGGAGTGCTGACAATGATCCAGGTACATCATATCAAATATCTACGTGAATTTAAAGGGAAGTCGCTAAGAAATATAGCCAACGAAACTGGCCACGATTTCAGAACGGTGAAGAAATATGACGAAATGGATGATTTCAACGAGTATGTTCAACGTAGAAAGAGGACTTCCAAGCTCGATCCGTACAAGCCCAAAATAGATGAATGGCTGGAAGAAGATAAAAAGGTAAAGGCAAAACAACGTCATACTGCTAGAAGGATTTACAAGAGACTATGTGAGGAATATCCGAATTTTCCGCTCAGCGAACGTACGGTAAGAGCATATGTGAGAAAGAAAAAGAAGGAATTGTATTCCAACGAAGGTTATTTACCTCTTGACCATCCTGGTGGTGAAGCTCAAGCAGATTTTGGACAGGCTGAGTTCATTGAAAAGGGTAAGGGAACGACGCTGCATTATCTGAATCTTTCTTTTCCATACAGCAACGGGGGATACTTTCAACTGTTTAGAGGGGAAAACCTTGAATGTTTGCTCGAGGGGCTGAAGAACATATTCGAACATATTGGAAAGGTTCCTCGGCGTATATGGTTCGACAACCTATCTCCCGTGGTGAAAAAAATTCTGGATGGAGGGGAAAGGGAGGTAACGGAGAAGTTTTACAGATTCTGTCAACATTATGGTTTTGAACCTGTGTTTTGTAATCCTGGTTGTGGCAATGAAAAAGGCAATGTGGAAAACAAGGTTGGATATAACAGGCGGAACTTCTTTGTTCCCATACCCAGGATAGAGAATCTTGAAGATTACAACAAAGAGCTCTTAATCCTCTCGGAGAAAGATATGGAAAGACCCCATTACCGAAAGGAAAAGAGCATTAAAGAACTGTTTTTAGAAGAAAAGAAAAAGATGCTCCTACTCAACGAAAAACCTCTGGATATTTCCAGGGTACAGAAAGCAAAGACAGACAAGTATGGGATGCTTCGTTTTGAAAACAACAGATACTCCGTGTCACCAAAACATACTGAAACAGAAGTGTGGTTGAAGATAGGGGCATCGGAAATAGAGATACTGGATGAAGACTACAAAGTGCTCGTAAAACATCCCAGGTTATACGGACACAACCTCCAATCTCTGAATTGGTATCCATACCTTGAGACATTAAGCAGAAGACCGCGTGCGTTGAAATACACAGGATTTTACAGGGAATTATCTCCTATTTGGCAAGAATACTTTGAATCCTGTGATTACCAGGAAAAGAAAAACAGCCTGAAATTGCTGGTCAAAATGCTACGTGAAACAGATATGGAAACCGCGAGATATGCACTGGAGATAAGCCAGAATAGTGAACGTTGCACTGCTGAGACGATATTCCTATCGTACCGACGGTTGATCCAGGAAGAACCATCACCTTTTGAAACAGGGAACGAAGTACCGAGATTACAAGCATATACAACCGATTTTAAAGAATACGATGCCCTGGTGGGTGAAAGGAAATGAAAGAACTCATCGCTCAATACTGCAAAGAACTGAGATTGGGAAAAAGTATAGTGGAAAACTACCAAAAGATACAGGCAGAAACCAACGAGGAATTCCTGGTGAAACTACTGAAGCTGGAGATTGAAAACAGACGGGTATCACGTAAAAATCGTTATCTAAAACAGGCGAATTTCGAGGTAATGAAAACCTTCGAAGACTACAGTTTTGAAAACGTACAGATACCCAAGAGTATAACATTGGAAGAATTACAAGAAGGGAGGTTTCTGGGAAAGAAAGAGAACCTAATACTGTATGGCCCTGTAGGAACAGGAAAAACACACATGGCAACAGCCATAGGTATCGCAGCTTGTAACCGGGAAAAGAAAGTCAGATTTTACAGAACGGCCACACTGGTAAATGAACTTGTGGAAGCAAAAAGCAACGGAACATTGAAGAGGTTCTTGAAGACACTCAGAAAGACAGATTTGCTCATATGCGACGAATGGGGTTACATACCTTTAGACCGGGAAGGAGCGCAACTCTTGTTTCAAGTGATTGCGGAAAGATATGAGAGGAACAGCGTAATAATCACAACGAACCTTGAGTTCAGCAAATGGAATGGGATATTCTACGATGAGAAACTCACCAGTGCCATAATAGACAGATTGATTCACCATTGCCATTTATTCGTATTTGCAGGCAAGAGTTACCGATTGGAACATTCGAGTATTAAGACTTAATTTTTTTACCCCGGGTGCTGGTTTTTTATTTTTCCAAACGCTGGATTTTTATATTGCCAAAAACATTCTTGACATTACAAATAGGCATTTTTATTGGTTAAATATTGCTGTCTTCAGCTATATATTTGAGTTTTCTTGCCTATACATTTTTATATAACCAAAGGTAGTTTTTGATCGTATTTTTTTAAGGAGGAATTTTATGAAGCTTTGCATTTTTGACATGGGTGGAGTTGTAGCATACAATACAGCCGTAGTTCCTTTTATCTCCAAATATCTTCGTATTAAAGAAAAAGAATTCACTAAGTTTGCCGGTCAAGAAAATTTTGCGCTTCTCCAAAAAGGCAAACTCTCCACGGAAGACTTTTGGAAAAGCTTCTCAAAAAACTATGGCAAAGAAATCAAAGAAGATTTATAGGTAACCTTTTTCAAACCCAACATAAACCCGGAAACTGTGGATATTATTCACGAACTTAAACAGAAAATCCGTGTGGTGCTCGGGACGAATACTATTGATTCTCATTATAAAGTGCATATTAATAGAGGCGATTATTCCATTTTTCAGAAAGTTTATGCTTCTAACGTCATTGGTTACGCAAAACCAGATATAAACTTCTACAAGTATATTCTCGATTCAGAAAAAATTGAGCCTTCCGAATGTATTTTAATCGATGATTCACCTAAAAACGTTGAAGCTGCAAATTCTATTGGTATAAACGGGATTGTCTTCTCCGACGCACAATCCTTGAGAAGAATTCTTTCCAACAAATATAAACTTCTAAACTAGGGGCATAAATAATATCGTTAATTTCTTTAAAATGACCCTTCGTCTTAAAAATAGAAAGGCTGACATCCGCCAAGTATGCCAGCCTTTTTGTAAATTATCCTGAAAGTAAAATAATCAAGTTTCCTCAACTTTGAAGAGCCTTTTCAGGTTTGACATTGCGATTCGAGGATTTACCATCACTCTTGTTCCAGAAATACAGCCACCTTCACAGCTCATTCCTTCAATTAATCCTTTTACTTCGCCCTTTTTTGCTTTTTCTAATGTTTGTATGCACTCTTTTAACCCTGAACAGACAACTGTTTCGAACTCTTTGTTTGCGAAGCTTTTAACTGCTTCAGCCACTCCGCCAGAGGTAGCAAACAGTCTTCCATAAGGAGTTGCGTTATTGAGTTCTTCCTCTTCTACATTTGCTGGTTCTATCCCTTTAACCGCAAATATGGAGGCAATTTCTTCATATGTCAGTGCATAATCGGTATATGGTTGAAGGGTAACTTCATATTTCTTTGCTATACATGGTCCTATAAAAACAACCTTGGCGTTTGGATAGTCTTCCTTAATCTTTTTAGCAAGCATGTGCATTGGAGAAAGGGAAGGCGAAATATGTTCGACAAGTTCTGGAAATCTCGTTTCTATCATTCTTTTGAAAGCCGGACAACAGGAAGTGGTTATGAACCCAAGCCTTTCAAGATTCTCTTCCACATATTCCGCTTCTTCTTTGGCTACCATATCCGCTCCAATGGCAACCTCAAAAGCATCAACGAAGCCCACTTCTTTGAGGGCTTTTTTGAATTGACCAAGCGAGACCCTTGGTCCAAACTGTGCCACTGAAGCCGGGGCAAATATGGCCACCATCGGTTCTTTTCCAAGCCTGACAGCGACCTGACCGATCGAAGAGCTTTCAACTATTGCCCCGAAGGGACATGCTACCGCACATTCTCCACACTGAACGCATTTTTCATCGTCAATTAAAACAAAGCCATTTTCATCTGAGTATGTAGCGCCAACGGCACATGCTGAAACACACGGGCGTTGAATTTTTATTATGGCACCATAAGGACAGTTCTTCGCACAGAGTCCACAACCGACACATTTTTCCGAATCTATTTTTGGTTTTCCGTCAACAATTGGAATGGCATTTCTCGGACAGCTATTTATACAGTATTTCGCCGAACAATTACGGCACATGTCTGTGATATGATAACTCGGTAGTGGACATCCATCACATATTTCCCTGATTATATTTATAACTTTCCCGCTTTTGTTCATTAAGGGACTTTCACCTTTGAGTATCGCTTCCATTTCCGGTATTAGCTCATATAGCTCCAGATCTTTGGTTTTAGAATAATCCGTCCCGAGAATAATCTTGATTGTTTCATCAATCGTTATCTTTGTTTTGTAAACATCTTGACCTTGCGGGATGCTTCCCTCTTTGATTATTTCTTTCGATATCTTGGGAATCTCGTTGTACTTACCCGAAATTATTTTCTGAAGCAGTTTGATATAAATTTGCCTTCTAAGTTTTGTAAGTTCTGTTGTTATTACGTTTCTCATTTGTCCACCTCTTTCAATATATGGTAGACGCTCTCAACAGTGACATTCTCATATACCTGACCATTTATTTCTATTATTGGAGGCTTTTTCCCGACATGGCAGTATCCTGGGCACGTTACAGCAACTAATTCTATGTTGGGATCATTATCGGCGATTTCCTGTATCACAGTCAATATTTCACTGGCTCCCATCAAATGACACATCGTTCCGACACATACTTTGACTTTCATTATGGCACCCCCTAAAAATATTCGACCGTAACTTTCTTCCCGGCTTTTTCTAGAATTGAAACGAGCTCAGTAATAAGATTATGCCTTACTGACATGTCAAAGGGAAGAGAAGGATTCTGATAAAATGGATTTATTCTTTGGCCAACCATTAGAGTTATTTCTTCACTTTCTGCTAGCATCCTCGCCATCAGGGTGGCTCCATCCTTGCCATGAGGGATGCTCTCAGCATCCACACCATATTTCTTAAGAATGGCTATCACTTTTTTCAATGTGAGAACACCTTCAGCGACAAGATCAACTCCTTCCAACTTTCCCACTGGAGGAACGTCATCAAGCATTGTCGAAAGGTCAACCTCTATTTCCTGTCCTAACTCTCTGGCAACAATATTTCCTGTTGTTCCGCCACACACAACCTTTGTTGCGTCTTTATGGGAAAGGAAGCGGTTGACAACGTAGCTATCCATCGCTGGATCAAGGGGCGGACCGGTAAATATCACCAAATTCTTCTTTTCCTTTATTCTTATTCCAACAAGTGTTGAGTCATCTCCAGGCTGTCCGCCGTAGTAATTGTTGGTAAGTTCCATCACATTTTCCACAGCTTTCCTGGAGGAATCATATTTGACAAAGGCTTTTCGCAGGTATTCTGCGACGTTTTCCCAACCCCACCCAAAGTTCATAAGGTTTCCAAGGCCTGCATGTAAAACACCGTCAGACATCATGAAAATCGCGTCTCCGGGGTCTCCTTTAAAACGAACATCAAGAATCTTCCTGCCTTCAATGTTTTTATAGGCTCCTAAAGTTCGCGGATCTATCAATTGACCACGCTTTATAATCACAGGCGGTGGGCCATCGTAATTTATTATACGAACCTCGCCATCTTCATTAACAATACATATCGTAAAGGTTGAATAGGCTATTCCTCGTACTTTACACACAGGAAGCGTTTTAGCAAGAGTATGTACCGTTTCTTTTAAATCTATTCCCTGTTCGAAAAGCGTGACGATTATCTCACATGTCAGGGAAGAAAGTATCCTCGCTTTAACTCCGCTTCCCAAACCATCTGAAAGGACTACGATAGTCGCACCAGAAATCTTCTTAATCTTTACCGTATCACCACAAAGTTCTTCTCCATATTTATTCAGTTGTTTAACTGTCACCCCTGCCCTAATCGGCAACGCAATCACTCCCGGGTAATCAGGTCCCTGAGCTTAATAAGCTGAGCCTTAGTCTCTGCAACCGTTTCACCAAGTATGGAAGCTATTTCCTGAGCAATCTGCATCTGTTTATCAACAACAGCCTGCACCTGTTCCGCGGCTTTCATTTTCAATTCCAGAGATTTTTTCTCCCGTTCTATCTCTGAGGTCATATCAATGAGTATAGCTGCAATCATTTTGGCTTCAGGAATAGGGAATATCACAACGTTCACATTCAAGTCATATTTGGGAAAGTACATCCTTTGATTCTTAATGACAGTATTTTCATCTCTAACCTTTTCAAAAACCTTGACATCCTCGAAAATCTCGCTCAGATGCTTTCCCACAATCTGCTCATCTTCATGAAACTTGAAAAGTTTTCTGAAGGCTGGATTTACTATCCGAATCTTGAACTTTTCATCTACAACCACAAGAGCATTGGGATCGTAATCCCAGAGAATCTCCCAGATCGTTCTCATTGAGGTCAAACCTCTTCACCTCTTTTCAAAATTTCTTTGAAGAAAAATTCTTCCACATTGTCCTCGGATATGTGGTAGAAAACCTTACCATCCACGGACACTACAACCCCTTTATTGCAAGGTCCCATACAAAAGGATCCCTTAAGGCTGACTTTTCCATCAAGTCCTTTTTCTTTGAGTAAGACTTGAAGCTTCTTTGCGATGTTTGGAGAACCTTTTATATGACAGGCGCTACCCATACAAACTTTGATTTCCATAATACGCACCCTCCATGTGATTTTTTTCACAATTTAATTCTATCCTCTAAACATGTCTTTATTATTAAGAAAATTAGTAGAGCTGTATAAGATCCGAGATTTCAAGAATCCGAGAGTCGAGAACCAAAAAAACGTTGTAGGTTGTACGTTGTGGGTTGTACGTGAAAACCAAGAAAGGAAATCCGAGATCCGGTAACCGCCGCACAACCGAGGCTTGCAGACGCTGTGTTGGCTTCGCTCTTTATAAACAGAACTCGTCATTCTAAATACCCCCACCTGTCATCCTAAACTTGATTCAGGATCTCGCACTTAAGAAACCCAGATTCTGGATAGGACATCTCCAGAATGACTGCTTTTCCCAACCGCGAAGCGGTTCGGAACAACCACGTAGTGGTTCGAGTCAACTCCGCATGAGTTCGTAGCAATCCCGGAGGGATTCGTTTCCGCTGCAAAGCAGCGCACAGCTCAACACTTCAGCTGTCTCACCATAACTATCCATCCAACTCAAGAAGTTTTTTCAGTTCTATCACATAATGGTCTTTGATTCGATCAAAAATCGCTCGAGAAGTTTTGTCATCATATGTATGAACTGTTAGATTTCTATCGTCAATCATTTCAAGCCATGTATCCTCGTTTTCAATAATTCCTAACTTGTATGCTTCTTTGAAACATTTTCGTGGGCTATTGCATATAATACCTTCCTTTTCCAAATATGCTTTGATAAGTTTCCATGAAAGCTCAAAGGTGAACTCAAACCTTTGAATAGTCCCATCGATTTCCAGAGTGGTTTTTGCAGTATCAGCCGCTTCTTTCAGCCTTTCATATGCTCTTTTGTAATCACTGGCTATTTGCTTGAATCTTTTCATATATAACTATCCCTTCTCTGTAGATTTCTTCCTTCAGATACGCATTTACTTTTGAAAGATCAACAACATCGAATTTAAGCAACGTCCTAACTTCTTCTTCCAGCAATTCTTTTAGACCTACAATCTCCCTTTTGGCTCCTTCAACAGCGATATCAATATCAGACGCACGCTTAAAATCCTCCCTGGCCCTGGATCCAAAAAGGTAAATTTTTTCCGGGTCGCAAAAATCCACAACTAGCCGAATGATCTGGCAAATTAGTTCCCCACTTAAACCAAATTTTTTATAAAATTTCTCCATTTTTATCACCTTGTGCGAAATTCACGCTTTATAACCTTCTGGTGCTATTCTATCATTCAGAAGTCAAATTCAAAAGGAAGATGCTGGGATTGCCCTTGGCAATGACGCTTGGAATCGCTTTTAGCGATTGATGCTGGGAATCAGCTTCGCTGATTGATGCCTGGAGTGGCTACACCGCTGACTAAAGGGCACAGCATGCTGTACCCCTACATTAATGGTTCTCGACGGCTTGACCCCCAAATATTGGACAAAAACAGACCAACATCAAGGATTTACGTACACAGGCTCGTTTTGGCTGGAGAATTCAGTATAGTATCTTGGTGTTTGGTATTTCAATGACCCATGAGGTCTCAGGTTGTTGTAAAAAGACAGATATACCTTTAGTTTTTCACACAAGTCTTCAAGATTCTTGAATTCGTTGTTTCTTACGAATTCCCTTTTCAAAGAAGAGAATGACGATTCAATAAATGCTTGCGAATCCGGATTCCTTACTATTCCAAATTCATGGATTATATTTTCTTCATTCATGTATATTCCCGTATCTAATGCTTTAAATTGGCTTCCGTTATCCGTTCTTATTATTTGTGGTTTTGCTCTTTTTGTGATCGCTATTTTCATTAATTGAATGAAATGTTCCTTTTTGCAGCTTTTACCTACATATGTTCCCACTATGCTTCTGTCATACACGTCTATTATGTTCAGTATCGCTGCATTCCCATCTTCACGTGTTTTTACGAATGTTATATCCGCTTCCCACAATTGGTTCGCTTTTGTCACTGTTATTGAACGGCTTCGAGTGTATGGATGCCTTTCACGCCTTTTGTACTTCCCAACAAGTCCGAGCTTTTTCCTGAGTCGGTGCAATTTCTTGTGATTTACTATGATTCCGTATACGTTCCGGATATATCTGGCTATCTTTTTTGAACCCATGTACTTCAAATAATATTCCTCTTGTAAAGGAGATTCGATCGCATTAAACCACAGCAGCAGTTTTTCTATCTCTTCGTCTTTTGTGATACCTCCAAAAACATTAAAGGCATAACCTCTTTCCTTTCTTCCTCTCCTGCCTTTCAGGAAAAAGCCCGGATTCTTGCTCCTGTAATAGCTACTCCTTGGTATCTCTAAAACTTCAAGAACGAAGCTTACACGAAACCCCCAATTTATGTACTTATTAGCAATACAGAGGATCGTAATATCTGTTACTTTTTTCCCTGGTTCTCTTCCATGTTCGTTTTTTTTAATTTTTCCTTGAGTATTCTTATTCTCAGGTCTCTCTCAGCAAGTTCCAATTTCAATCTTTCCAATTCGGCGTTTATTTCTTCAGGATCATCACTGTGTTCCTTTATCTTATCCAGGCCGAGCTCTTCTTTAAGAAAAGCGGGTATCTTGCTTTCATCTGCTATGAATGAAGGCTTCCTTTTCGGAGGCTGGAATGCATTTTCTTTGTATCTTTCGTAGCGCTTTACCCAACTCATGATAAGTGAAGCATCCACATCATATTCGACTCCCAATTCTGTGTAACTCTTGTTTGTTCCTAAATACTCCTTAACCAACTTGATTTTGAATTCTGAACTGTATCTTCGCGGTGTTTTTCCTTTCATTCCTTTTACCCCCTTTTTCTTTCCTTTATTCTATGCTGTTGGGCTTCTTTTGTCCAATCCTTTTAGGGGGTAAATATGTCGATTGTCACGTACAACCTACAACGCACAACCCACAACGTTTTTTTATCAACCACGTAGTGGTTCGGAACAACTCCAAAGGAGTTCGTAACACCGGCGTAGCTGGTCGTGTCAATCCCGAAGGGATTCTTGTCGCTGCGCAGCAGCTACCGGTTCTCGGTTTCTCAATTCTCGGATCTCGGTTTATTTAATTTTAATACACACGAAGCTTCTGCCAAATCTTGAGCAGTAGTTATTTTAGGGTTTTTCCCGCCACATTCAAGAATTTTTACTTTTTTGCCAACTCTGAGGAAAAGCTGAGAGTCATCGGTAGCGTTGGTTATTCCCTGTTCCAGTGCGTGAAGATGAGCTTCAAGAATTTCTGCGAAGAAGAAACTCTGAGGGGTTTTAGCGTGCCAGTAAAAAGATCTGTCCGGAACTTTCTCCACAAAACCATCTTTTACGATATATAGAGTTTCTTTTGCGGGTTCAGTTACAACAACACCAATTTCGGGTTCAACTGAAGCAATAATTTTAGGAATGCAATTTTTCTCGAAAAGCGGGCGTGCCGCATCATGAATCATCACAATGTCAGGTTTGACAGGCTCAAGAGCTTTAAGACCATTCAATACTGACAGCTGACGTGTTTCACCACCAGAAACTACTACGACATCATCCAATTCATAACAAGAAAGAATCTCTTTTGCTTTGTCAATCCAGTCTGGATTCATCACAAGAACTGTATGTGAAATAAAAGGAGACCCGTGGAAGATTTCCACGGATCTCACAAATATTTCCTTTCCTTCAAGCTTGATAAATTGTTTAGGAACATTCGCGCCAAAGCGTGTTCCCTTACCACCAGCAACTATGACGGCCGCTACCTTTATTCTCATTTCAACAAATGCACGAAGAGTCCACTTCTGAGTTTTGGTTCAAACCATGTGGATTTTGGTGGCATTATCATGCCCTTATCCGCCACCGTCATGAGCTCATCAATCGATGTTGGGAACATTGAAAAAGCTACTGCCCAACCTTCATTAACCCTCTTTTCAAGTGCGCCAAGTCCTCTAATTCCACCTATAAAATCAATTCTGGGATCTTTTCTGGGATTCTCAATGCCGAGTATCGGGTGCAACAGATTTTCCTGAAGTATGGAAGCATCCAGACTTTTCACAGGATCATTTTCATCGAAGCTACCGGGCTTAGCTCGCAAAACGTACCATTTGCCGTCAAGGTACATTCCAAATTCATGTTTTTTCTTGGGCTTGTACGGAGCCTCAGGTGCCTCTGAAACCTCGAACTTTTCACCAATCTTTTCAAGGAATTCCTCTTTGCTGAGCCCATTCAGATCTTTAACAACTCTGTTGTAATCAAGAACTTGAAGGTGACTGTGAGGAAATATAACGGAAAGGAAGAAATTGTATTCTTCCGTACCCGTATGAGCTGGGTTTTCTGATTTCATCATTTCCCTGACGCGGGAAGCAGATGCCGCTCTGTGATGACCATCAGCTATATAGAGAGCGGGAATCTCTTCAAAAGCTTTCTCTACTTTTTCTATGTCTTCTTTTTCTTTTACAGGATACACTCTGTGAATTACACCATTTTCATCAGTAAAGTCATAAATTGGGGTTAGCTTTTCGACGAGCTCTTTAAGAAGGTTGTCAAATTTCCCGGTAGAGCGGAAAGTTAAGAACACAGGACCGGTATTCGCTCCAACCGTATAAACATGGTTGGCTCTATCATCTTCCTTGTCCTGTCTTGTGAGTTCATGCTTTTTGATGAGACCTTTCTGGTATTCGTCAACCGATGCACATCCAACAACACCTATCTGAACGTGGTCTCCCATCTTTTGCCAATAAATGTAGTACCGCGGTTCGTCATCTTGAACGAGAATTCCTTTTTCAATGAATTCTCTCAGGTTATCACGCGCTTTTTCATAAACAGGTTTTCCGTAATGAGGTGTTCCCTCTGGAAGATCGATCTCCGCACGGATGATGTGCATGAAACTTTCCGGAGTCTTTCCATATTCCTTTGCCTCTTCATAACTAACCACGTCGTAGGGAGGACAGTTCACTTTTTCAACGAGCTCGGCTTTTGGTCTTACTGCTCTAAATGGACGTACTACTGACAAGATTATCCCTCCTTCGAACTACTTAGCTGTTTTATATAGAGATGTTCTTACCGTATTTATTGAAGTAGTCTTCCTGTTTTTCAAACATTATTTTTGCCTCTTCTTCATCTCCTTCATGATCGTAACCAAGTATATGCAAAACCCCGTGTATAAGCATAAGTGAAAGCTCTTCCTGAAAGGTGTTCCCGAACTCTTTTGCCTGCTTCTCTATCGTTTCCAGAGAAATCACTATATCTCCTACCGCTTCTGGATCATCCAGTCCGTATTCGAAGGAAAGAACATCCGTTGGACCCTTTTTATGCCTGTAAGTTTCGTTGTAATAAGTCATCTCTTCATCAGTTGTGAGCAATACATTCAAAGTTGAATCTGGTAATTCGTCCAATTCACTTTCCAATATTTTCACGATCAATTCTTTTAATCTGTCTGTATCAACTTCCTTGCTTGTAGCATTATTTATGATTATTTTCATTGATTCTTACCACCTTTTCAACCTTCTCTTTTGGATATTCTATCCTTGCCTGACTCATACTTATGAGGACTCGAGTAAAAGCTTCTATGATCTTTTCAAGATCTTCGAGATTCAAACCGCTCTTGTCGAGCTGTCGTTCATTGTATATCCCGTTAACAACCTCTTCTACCAGTTCCTGAATCTTTCCGGGCGTCGGATCTTTCAAACTCTTAAAAGCGGCTTCCACAGAGTCTGCAAGCATTATTATTCCCGACTCTTTGAACCTCGGTTTGGGACCAGGATATCTAAAGGAATCGGGATTATCCTCACCAGAGGTTTTCGCCTTGTGATAGAAATATTTCTTAATCCGCGTACCGTGATGTTCCCTAATGACATCTTCGACTAGTATTGGAAGCCTGTACTTTTTCGCCAATTCGACGCCTAATTTTACATGCTCGTTAATTACAAGGTTTGACATAGAAGGGCTAAGGCTTTCATGGGGATTCAATCCACGCTGGTTTTCGGTGAAATATTGAGGTCTTTTAGATTTCCCTATATCGTGAAAGTACGCCGCAACCCTTGCAAGTATAGGATTCGCACCTATCTCTTCTGCCGCGATTTCAGCGAGGTTCGCGATTGAAACGCTGTGTTGATACGTTCCCGGCGCGCTTAAAGACAGGCTCTTCAAAAGGGGGTGGGATAGATTCCCCAGCTCCAGAAGACCTATATTCGAGTATATTCTGCTTGCGTATTCTATATACGGTAGTATCCCGATTACTATTATTGCTGAAAAAACAGGGTTGAAGAAAGAGATCACGAGCTGCAGCAAACTCAATTTGACCTCAAAAAACGAACGTGCAAAGAGGATCAAAGCGAAGATAATACCAGTTTCGAATCCAGCCCGGGCAATATTTATCCTTCTCAGTATATTTCTGGTCGTCAATGTGCTGATGAGAGCAATCGTGGAAAAGATTACGAAACTCTCAATGGTTCCAATAGAAAAAGCAGAAAGGTAAGCCATAAACAAACCCGTCGCAATTCCCACCTCATAGCCAACTAAAATCGTAACGGTGGCCGTCCCAAGAAAGATAGGGGTTATTACCAGCGAGAATTCCGAGGGCACGACTACTGAAATAAAGGAATTTACGAAAACACCTATACTCACAATCATGAAAACAGTATAGCGATAACTTCTATGAAGTCTGAAAAAATGATTGGATTCAAATGACCCCTCGACAAGTATGTACCAGAAAACGATGGCACCAATGAAAAAAGTAAATTTGTTATCCGGTAAAGAGAAAAAAGAAACCCTGCTGAGCAAAGCGATCATTACCGGAAGTAACAGAAGATTCGTTACTCTATCCAGCGAAAGGCTTTTTCGTAATCTACGTAAAAAACCCACGGAGTTTTCAGCGATCATTTTCCTTTGCCTCTCTTTCATAGACATCGTAAGCTCTTATGATCTCTTTCACAATTGGATTTCTAACAACATCATGCTCCGTAAGGTAAACGAAGTCAACACTCTGAATTCCCTTCAAAATCTTTTGAATGATAACAAGACCTGAATCTCCACTGCTTTCTAAGTCTATCTGCGTTATATCACCGGTAACGACCACCCTTGAATTGAACCCTATTCTGGTTAAGAACATTTTCATCTGCTGATACGTTGTATTCTGAGCCTCATCAAGTATTATGAAAGAATTGTTCAAAGTTCTACCACGCATGTAGGCGAGGGGCACGACTTCAACAATTCCCTGCTCTTTGTAATAGCTCAACCTATCAACGGGTAAAATATCTATAAGTGAATCGTAGAGCGGTCTGAGATAGGGATCCACTTTTTCCATAAGCGTTCCGGGCAGGAACCCTAACCTCTCCCCTGCCTCTACCGCAGGTCGGGTCAAAATTATTCTCTGGACCTTTCCCGATCTCAAAAAATCAACAGCCATCGCCACAGCAAGATAAGTTTTTCCTGTTCCCGCGGGCCCTATGGCAAAAACAACTTCATTTTTTCTCATGGAATCAAGATAATGTTTTTGACCAACGGTCTTTGCTTTTACCCGACTTGCCACCAACGTGGAATTCTTAACCTCACGATAGTATCCTTTAAACTCTGATGAACCTTTTCCGTGAATCTGATGTTGCTCAACCATGTACTCAAACTCTCTCCAATCTATCAAATGACCGTCACGGTTCATTTCTATCAATTCATTTACTATTTCTTCCACCATATCCAGGTTTTCTGCATCCTCGCCTTTGATCCAAACTTCATTACCTATTATGGATAACTTTACCTTGAACCTATCCTGAAGATACTTGGCTTTTCTGTCGTACTCCCCAAAAAGCTCTCTAATCTCAACATCGTGAGGAATCGTTATTTTTCTTACTGGCAACTAATCGCCTCCTTATGGATTTGATACATTGAAATTATACAGCATTCTCCTGTTATGTACAGTTTCCGAACAGCATTGACTGTATTGGCGTACGAAAATCGAACGATTATGTGCTAAATTCCTCTGGCACCCCATTGCAACATACCTTGTGGAGGTGATAGAAAATGAAAATCGGTATTGTGACTGATAGCACTTGCGGGCTTGAAAAAGATATATTAAAAAAACTCAAAGTAAGAGTTGTATCCCTTTACATACAAAAAGGGGGAGAATATTACAAAGCAACTGAGATCGATAAGAAAACATACTACGAAGAACTGGAAAATGCTAAAATTCTGCCAATGACCTCTCAACCCAGTCCACAAGATTTTTATGAGGTTTTCAGAGAGTTATCAACGGAATACGATGCGCTTATCGTACCTGTGATTTCAGCAAAGCTCAGCGGAACCTTTGATTCAGCTTCCATCGCGGCTTCTATGCTGGATATAAATATACGCATCGTCGATTCAAAACTGACAAATTACGCGCTGGGTTTCCTCGTAATGAATTTGAAGTCAATGATAGACCAGGGAAAAAGTCTCGATGAGCTCGTTAAGTATGCCGAAGAATTCCATAAAAATATAAGATTGTATCTCTCCGTGGGTTCTCTAAATTACCAGTACAAAGGTGGCCGAATAGGAAAAGCAAAGACTCTGATGGGAAACATATTGAACGTAAAACCGGTCATTGCAGTAGAAAATGGGGAACTCGTTCCAGTTGGTAGCGTCCGTGGAAACAAACGCTTACTTGCTGAATTGATTAAAAGAGCCACCACTCCTATGGCAGGAAAAGAAATCAAGCGAATCGCTATTCTACATGTAAATAGAGAAGATGACGCAAAATACTTGGAAGAAATATTAGCGGAAAGATTCAAAGGAGCCGAGATTTTCATAACCGAACCAGAGCCCGTTGTCGTAACACACCTTGGACCCTCTGCAATCGCGCTTATTACAGAATGGAGGGAGAAGGAAAGATATTAAGAATCGAGATCCGAGAATCCGAGAGGGCCGCTGTGCGACTGGTGAGCACGCTTCGCGTGGGTGAGCCCAGCTGCGCTGGGGGTAAGCCTGACTACGTCAGGGGTGAGCACTCCTTCGGAGTGGGGAAATAATAGGTGCTTGCAGACGCTGTGTCCGGCTTCGCCCTTTATAAACAGAACCCGTCATCCTGAACACCCCTAACCCGTCATCCTGAACTTGATTCAGGATCTCGCACTTGGGAAAACAAGATTCTGGATAGAACATTTCCAGAATGACGGTGAGCGGAGAAGATTCTGGATTAAACATTTCCAGAATGACAGTGGGGGTTAAGATCTGGATTAAACATTTCCAGAATGACAGTTATCCGTTGTCTTCTAAAGAATGACAGCGTCGCAAGCCTCAGCCTCGCAAGCGTCGCTCCATCAGCTGACAGCCTTTGCAAGCGTCCTGCTTTTCAACCACGAAGTGGTTCGGAACAACTCCGCAGGAGTTCGTGTCACCGGCGCAGCCGGTCGTAGCAATCCCGAAGGGATTCGGAGCGCTGCGTAGCAGCCTTCTCGGTTTCTCGACTCTCGGATTTTACCCTCTCAAATAATAAACGTCAGCATTATCGCGAAGAATATGAGATAAATCAGTAAAGCATTGTCAAGCCTTTCGAAGGTTTTGGGTAAAGGTCTGAAGGATTTTCTTACCATGAAATACAACGGAATTCCAGCTGCGATCATCACTAAGGCATCTAAAACATAATGTGAGTCAAATTCTATTATCCCATGAGCAAATATCGTGAAAATCATGATGGCATAAGCGAGCATAACATTCCATGGCAGTTGAGTTCTTTCTTTTGATGTGCGTATAAAGACAAATTTAGCGAAGCTGATTACCGTTCCAACAGAAGCTATCACCAGGAGATATTTTGCCGGCCCCACGATGGAATCCATTATGCCGTTCTTGGTGACGAAACCGGATGTTAAGGGTGCACCAGCGATTGCCGCTGATCCCACGAGAAGGGGGATATATTCCCTCAGGCGTACCTTCCCGTTCCATTCTTTTATATTCTGTGTACCAAGCCTCTCATAGATGTTTCCTGCTGTCATGAAAAGAAGTCCCTTAAAAACAGCGTGACTGAAAGCATGCCATGCCGCGGCGATGTTGCTCGCTGCAATTATGAAACCGATCTGCGAAAATGTATGGTAAGCCAGAATATTCTTCGCCTTCCTGGCATTCATCGCAAAGATCACACCAGCAACGGCACTGGCGGATCCCACTATGAGGTAAACTCCCCTGAGCCATTCAAAGGAACTGTATTGGAGAAAACGTATTACAAGGTAATCCTCTATTTTGACCATTAATCCGGAAAGTATGGGAGAAATCTCAGTTATGGCGTTGGCATGCGCATCCGGAAGCCACATTGAAAGCAAGAACAAACCCGATTTTACGGAAAGGCCCACAAATATAAGCATAGCGGGTAGTTTATCCATGTTATCCATAGCGGAAAAAGAGAAGGTCCCGTTTCGCATGTAAACGAGCCCTATTCCGATGAGGTAGAAATTAAAGCCAAGGGCTGATATTAACATATATTTCAACGAAGCCCAGATCTGTTTTCCTTTCCTACCATAAGCTATCAATATGAAACTTATTATCGACGCAAGTTCAAAGGTAACATATACATTGAAAAGATCCCGCGTTATAAAAACCGCGTTCAATGAGCCCAAAAGCAAGGTTATGAGAGCATAAAAAATTCCATCATAATCCTTGTGAAGGGAATTCAAAGTTACAGCAAAAAGAACTACCACTACAGCAAGAAGGAAAGGCAAAGCTATTTCATCGTATCCTATGGATATACCTAACGTTCCCCAATTTCCTATCACTGTCTCGTAACTGTTACCGATATTGAGGATCAGTATTAATGCTGAAGATATCAAGGATACGAACGTCAAGGTTATGGTTATTTTTCTATAACGATTAAGTATAAGCGATAGGCCACCGAGAAAAAGCGGAATAAGGCTTATGTAAAGTATCATTTCTCCTCTCCTTCGAGAATCTTTTCTATCAGATTTACATCAACGGTATGATACCTGTTGTGAAGCATTATGGTGAAAACGAGCAATAAACTCAAAATTGTAAAACCTATAACTATGCTGGTTATTACCACTGCCTGAGGTACAGGATCAGCATACCGCAACCTCTCGATAGGCAAATAGGGGATTATCGGCGCACTGGTACCGCTTTTCGAAGATATCGCTGTATAGAAAAGCGTGACGGAGGTTTCTACGATACCAAGAGCCAGTATCTTTTTTATCAAATTGGGCGTCAAAAGCATGCCCAATGTTCCCAGAAAGGCTCCGATCAACGAGGTGTATATGGCTACCTCACTTATCATAATGTCCCCCTTCTCACGACAAATTCACTCGTCATTTTCCAGGAACCCGCATAGACTTTGATCCCAACCAAAAGATTTACCAGCGGAATTACCCCTCCGCTGAGAATGCCACCATAGCTCTGTTTCTCATTTATAGCAAGGATAAAATCGGGGAAAGTGACGCACATTGTCATAATAGAAAGGGTGATTATCAACGCAAGGTTTTCTATGATCTTCACACGCATATTCTCATAGTGAGATAACGCCCTTATAAAGTTCGAGGAAACTCCATAAAGCACTATGCTGCTGGCGAGTATTACTCCACCTGCGAAACCTCCTCCAGGCGACAGATGCCCATTAAGAACCACATAAAGGAAGACTGTGATGGAAATGGCAACAATACCTGAGCTATATACCTCGGCCGTTCCAAAAACCGTTTGTTCGGATATTTCGCTCTTGGGTTCAGATTTCAGCATACTCGTAACACCAACAACAGCAACCGAAAAAACAAGCACTTCAAAAAGGGTATCGTAAACCCTCGATTGAAGATAAACAGAGGTAACCGTATTTGGGATTCTTACTTTCTCCACGAGGGTTTCTATTTTCCCTTCAACCGCTTCAGCAGCCTTTGTGGCTGAAAAATCAATCTGAAAAATAAACAGAGTAAAAATATAAACCACAAGAATGACCGCAGCAATTTTTTTCAGATTCATAGATACCTCTCCACTATCCTTTTGAGCTCCCCTGTTGCTTCAAGCTCCTTCAGATCAGATATCACAAAGTTCTTCAAATCTTCAGCCGTCTCAGCCAGCAGAAAGACATAATGCGTTTTTCGTGTAGGAACAGCCTCAACCTTCTCCTCAGTAGTTCTTAGAGATTTGAGGTGAAGGTAATCTACCTCCTTATCTCCAAGTTTGAAGAATATGGTTTTAAGATAGGGAATTTTCACAAAAAACCACGCATCTTCCACGCTTTCATCTGTCAAACCGCCACAAACTATATCAACCGTTCCCGCTTTTAGAGCTTCAAGTGCCTTTTGAACATTCTCAAACTCAAAGGGTTCTATATGATACCCTTCAAGCCCCTGTATTCTGGAGATAATTTCCCATTCCAGTCCGTCGAGGTCTTCATTACGCTTGTAGATCATGTACGGAGTGGAAATGTAACCCACCCTGACCCTTCGCTGTTTTCGGATTGCCATGATATAAACAAGGATAACAAGAGTAACACCGACTGTAAATTGGGTTAACGCAACATCAGGAGCTCCGAGTAAAAGCATCATCACAGAAGAAAAGAAACCGAGAATCCCGTACCATATAACTGCTTTGAAGTTTGTTTTCGCGCCAACAATAGCCAACGCTGCCAGAAGGTAAAGCGATGAGAAAATTAGTACGGCAAAGAGCATTCTATCTCCTCCGGGAACTTAAAAAAGCCCTGCTGATAACATGAGAAACTACCGGACCGGAAACAACAAGTATTCCTATCAACACCAGCATTTCAAGAAATGATATAAGCCCGAAAAAGAAAGCCGAAAGAGCTAATAAGCTAAGTCCAACCGTGTCAGAAGCCCCAAGAAAATGCAATGCCTGAACTATGCCATGAGCAAATATGGCTCTTAAAGTACCAATTAAAACAAGGAAACATCCACTGAAGAAAAAGAGAAATGCAAGTATTCTCATTTGCTGTTCCTCACTCCCAAAAAGTACGCGGCTATTATCGTTCCACCAGCATTTAAGAAAAGAAAAATAAGGATTATCTCAGACAGATATCTGATTTCAAACAAAAGCCCCAAAAAAAGGAGCAGCACAAGTACTTTCACGGTTATCGACGAATAAGCAACGAGAAGCTTCCAGGGATTTCTGTCTCTGGAATATAGGAAAAGGATCAAAACAGAAAAAACTGTAACGCCAAGCGCCGTATAGGTTATCATTTTTCTTTCACCCCATGGATGATAAGTTTGTTCCTGTCTTTGTGCACAACCAATTCTTCAGGTGTTAGTGTTATAGAGACAATTTTTCCGAATTCATCTATCCTGTTATCCGGTGAGACTGTTTCTGTAATTGAAAAAAGCTGTCGGGTTAAAAGCAATCTGAAAGCCTGAAAAACCGCCACCGGATATTTGAAAACCAACTTTGTTAGCACCTTGAAACCGTTTCCCTTCGGGATGACTTTTCGACCAACAAGCCAGGAAATGCTTGCGGAAAGAAGGGCAAAAAATAGATTGTCTGAACTAAGCGAAGGCTCTAGCATCATCCAGATCAAAAAGGAAAGGGAAAAAATCATATTCTCCTCCTCAACGGTTTAGCCCTAAAAGGTTCCTTGCTCTCAAAATGTTGCATCCAGCCAGTTAATCCATAGGCTTCAAGAATATCCAGGGCATTTTCATATTCCTCAACACTTATCCTACGGGATATCTCTGGATACTCCTTTGCTTTATATACCGGTCTGTATTGGGACATAAGGGATATTGGAACGGAAAGCGAAAGTTCGAAAGCAACAAATTCTGCCATTTCTCCTGTACCCGCTATCCCATTTGGCAACACAAGATGCCTGATAATGACTCCGCGCTTCATTCCGTCAACTTCCTTGAAAGCCCCAACCTGTCTGAACATTTCTTTAACAGCCCTTTTAGTGACGCTCCAATAATCCGGAACTCTTGAATAAATTTTCCCTATCTCATCATCACAATAACGTATATCCGTCAAGTAAATATCGACTATTCCTTCAAGTAACCTGAGCGTTTCAACCTTCTCATAACCACTGGTATTATAAACAATCGGAAGCTTAAACCCTTTTTCAACGGCGTACTTTAAAGCTTTCAGTATTCCAGGCAGATTTGGCGTAGGAGTAACCAGATCAAGAGTTTCCGCCCCTTCCTTTTGAATCTCTAAAAACATCTCACCAAGTTCTTCAAAAGTAAAATCCTTACCAGTGTTGTTTTGACTGAATCCAAAATTCTGGCAATAGACACATCCCAACGAACAACCGCTGAAAAATACCGCTCCGGCTCCTCCTTCTCCTACCAGCGGTGGCTCCTCTCCAAAATGAAGCACAACACTGGAAACTCTCGGGTTTTTTTGCTGTTTACAGTAACCTGTAACTTCAGCATTTCTATTAACCCGACAGTTTTTCGGACAGAGCGTGCAGGCATCCAGTTCTTTTTCAACGGTTTCTATGAGCGAATCAAGATATCCGTTCTCAACCTTTTCTAAATACACCGGGTACTTCATCTAATCGCTTCACTCCTCAGGATATACCTCTATCTGTGCCCCTATCGTGGTAAATTTTTCTTTCAATTTTTCGTAGCCTCTAAATATATGCGCTGCATTCTTTATCACTGTTTGACCTTCTGCTGAAAGAGCTGCAATAAGCATGCCGGCAGTCGCCCTTATATCGGGTGCATATATCTGGGCTCCACTCAGTTTTTCTACTCCTACTATATGAGCGACCCTGTTCATGACTTTTATATTTGCACTCATTCTGTTCATCTCATCTACATAACCAAACCTGTTTTCAAAAACCTTCTCTTCGATTATCGACTCTCCCGGAACTGTACAGAGTACAGCTGTGAGCATTGGCTGCAAATCCGTTGGAAAACCAGGATAAGGTGCCGTGGAAACACGAATTGGCTTTAGCTCGCCAGAAACAGAAACCTCTATACTATTTTTATCGCAAGTTATACTTACTCCAAGCTCATCCAGCACTTTCAGCAAGGCTTCGAGATGTTCCGGTATCACATTTGAGACTTTCACTCTGCCTCTGGTTGAAACACCTGCAAGTAAATAAGTTCCCGCTTCTATTCTGTCGGGTATAATGTGATACTCGATTCCATGAAGTTTCTCCACACCCTCAATTTCTATTCTATCGGTTCCTGCACCTTTAATCTTCGCACCTGCTTTGTTGAGAAAATTCTGAAGGTCCTGTATTTCAGGTTCTCTGGCGACGTTTTCTATTATCGTCTTACTTTCTGACATGAGTGCCGCTACGGTCATTAACTGTTCCGTAGCACCAACACTCGGAAAAGGCAGTTTATAATAAAGTTCTTCCTTAAAACTCGAGGGTTTTTTCGCTATGACATCACCATGTTCCTCTTTTATCAAAAATCCTAAAGCCTTCAAACCTTCAATGTGAAAGTCCACTGGTCTTTGACCTATATTGCAGCCACCCGGCTTCCCAACTTTCGCCCATCCACATACCATTGTCAGCGGGCCAAGAACGTTGAAAGAAGCCCTCATCATCCTAACCAATTCGTAAGGGACATCTCCCATAAGAACATTCCCCGGTTCCACAACAACCCTATTATCCCTGAAAGACACCTTCTTCCCGATTCTTTGGAGAATGGTTAGCATTGTGAAAACATCTTTGAGTTCCGGTACATTGTCCAATACAACCGGTTCATCTATCATAACGGCAGCTGCCAGAATGGGAAGTGCCGCATTTTTTGAGCCGCTGATTGGTACTTCGCCGATTAATTTCCTGCCACCTTCTACGACAATTTCACTCAACTTAATTCCCTCCATTCAAAGCTGATAAGAACGATTAAAGCCACTATTCCATCCAATATCATTCTAACATGGAAAACTGAAAAGCTGCCCTATACCATGATTTTATAGTAAATAACTTTTCCGCAAATTCCTTAAAAAAAAACCGGATCAACGATCCGGCGGATAATGTGGGGGGTCTATCTTAAGGGGGATAGGGGGGTCGTACTTTCTATTTCATTCTAAATCCGAATTGTTAACTCCACATTTTTGTTAAGAATCACAACGTTTATCGGAAGTAAAACAACAATTAACAACGCATGCGGTCTACCATCGAAAATCTTCAACGATGCTTTCAAACTAAGGGCAACAGCGCTCTTCTCACAAAATCGAGCGCAAACATCGCCGCACGGTTTCTTATTTTATTCCTGTCTCCTCCCAGCTGAAGTTTTTTAACCGCTGTTTTACCGTTTACATAGAGACCGAGATAAACAAGGCCAACAGGCTTTTCAGGTGTACCACCGGTTGGTCCTGCTATTCCAGTAATTGAGAGCCCAATGTCTGTTCCGGCACTCTTCGCAATACCAGAAGCCATTTCAATAGCCGTTTCTTCACTGACAGCCCCGAATTTAGATAGAGTTTCTTTTTTCACGCCAAGTCTTTTGACTTTAGCCTCATTGCTGTATGCAATTATTCCCTCCATGAAAACCTTTGATACTCCCGCAACATTGACTATCTTCGATGCAACAAGCCCACCTGTGCATGATTCAGCCGTGGAGATAGTCAGTCCTGTTTTTCTTAAAAGATTTACCACAATCTCCTCCAGGCTTTCTTCACCCACACCATAGATGTATTCTCCAAGTTTTTCCCGGATTTGCTTTTCAATAGGGGCTATCATTCCCTCAGCCAGTTCTTTGTTATCTGCTCGAGCTGTTATTCTGAGAAGGACCTCACCTTCCTTAGCATAAGGAGCAATGGTCGGGTTGTCCTGATTTTCAATTATCTCCTTGATCTTCTCAACAACAAGACATTCACCCATTCCAAAGACTCGCAGGACCTTAGAATAGAGCACACAATTCTGGAGTTTCATAAGATATGGCATAACAGCCGTTTCAAACATCGGTTCCATTTCCTTAGGCGGTCCCGGGAGAATGATTAGTATTTTCCCGGAATCCTCGATAATACATCCAGGCGCGGTACCATAGAAATTATCGAGGACGATAGCACCTTCAGGAATATATGCCTGTTTCAGATTTCCCTCTGTTAAGTATTCCTCTCTACCTTTGAAATAATCCTTTATCGCCTGCAATGTGGGTTTATGCAAAACAAGTTTTTTTGAAAAAAACTTAGCCGCAGCTTCTTTCGTGAGATCATCTTGAGTAGGTCCGAGCCCACCTGTTGTTATTACAAGCTCACTGCGCTTAAAAGCTTCATCAAAAGCCTGAAGAATCCTATCCATATTGTCGCCCACTACCGTCTGCCTGTAAAGGAAAATACCCAGCTCTGCGAGTTTTTTTGAAAGATATTGCGCATTTGTGTTAAGAATGTCTCCAAGTAAAAGCTCAGTACCTACTGAGATGATTTCAGCCTTCATATTTTCCCATCTCCTTTCATTTTCCGGCTATTGCTCCTTTTCTTTTACGATTTTAACTCATAGCTTTTGTTTTCTCATCCTCAAAATAGTCAGTAATTCTAACTATTTTATTCTAGAATATGAGAGTGATTCTATATCAGGGGGTGAGATTATGGGAATTTGGTTGGTTATTTTGTTGTTCCTCTCCATATTCTTCATCATCATTTCGACAGTCAGATGGAAATTACATCCTTTCCTGGCCCTGCTATTCGCTGCATTTGGATTCGGTTTGCTTTCAGGAATGAAGCTACCTGATATAATTTCTTCCATTACCGGGGGATTCGGAGGCACAGTAGGAGCAATAGGAATTGTCATCGTCGCCGGAACGATTATAGGAACCTTTCTTGAAAAATCCGGCGGTGCTTATACAATGGCCGAAAGCGTCCTGAAAGTAACCGGGAAAAAGAATGTCCCGCTTGCTATGGGCATCATAGGTTATATAGTCTCTATACCGGTCTTCTGCGACTCTGGCTTTGTTATTCTCAGTCCGCTGAATAAGGCACTCACAAAGCGAGCCGGTATATCCCTTGCTGCCAGTGCGATTGCGCTCAGTCTAGGTCTCTACGCGACTCACACGATGGTTCCACCAACACCTGGACCGATAGCAGCAGCAGGAATACTTGGAGCGGATTTAGGAGTGGTAATACTCTGGGGACTTTTAGTATCAATTCCAGCACTACTAGTAGGGTGGCTTTTTGCCGTGAGAGCAGGGAAAAGGATAAAGATCGATCCAGAACCCGAGCTTACAGAAGAAAATATAGCTGCAAAAATGAAAGAGGCACCCAGCGCTTCTAAAGCTTTCCTTCCAATAGTTGTTCCCATAATTCTCATTCTACTAAAATCCATTTCCGATTTTCCAACAAGACCTTTTGGCGATGGCGCCTTCAGGCAGTTAATCGGCTTTATCGGACATCCAGTAACCGCATTGATGATCGGTATACTCATTGCATTCACCCTGCCAAAAAAACTGGATAAAGAAATGCTTTCCACATCCGGTTGGGTAGGAGAAGCTCTGGTGAATGCCGCTATTATAATCATGATCACTGCTGCGGGCGGTGCCTTTGGTAAAGTTCTCCAAAATTCTGGAATAGCTAAAGTCATAGGAGATACCCTTGCAAGAGCCAATCTTGGCATATGGCTGCCTTTCATAATCGCTGCCGGTATCAAGACGGCACAGGGATCTTCTACGGTTTCTATCATCACAACGGCATCGCTGATGGCACCACTTATGGAACCTCTTGGATTTACCTCAACGGTAGCTAAAGCACTTGTCGTTGTAGCAATCGGTGCTGGTTCCATGGTTGTTTCACACGCTAACGATAGTTATTTCTGGGTTGTTACCCAGTTCTCACGTATGGATGTTAAACTTGGTTATAGGTTGCAAACCCTGGGCACCCTGCTTGAAGGGTTGACGGCTGCGGTGCTGGTATGGATAATAAGCCTTGGAGTTTTATAATTGGAGGCGAAAAGCTTGTCAGATCTCAGAAATGACGCTTTAGATATCATTGATTATTCCATTAAGGCTGTTCTTCCTGACAACGCGGTAAAAGAAGCGATAAAAAAGAGAAAACTCCCGGATAAAATAGTTCTTGTAGCAATTGGAAAAGCCGCCTGGCGGATGGCAAAAGCCGCTCATGAAATTGTTGGCGATAAAATCAAATCTGGCGTTGTAATCACAAAATACCATCACAGCCAGGGGAAAATCGGAGATTTGAAGATATTTGAAGCAGGGCACCCTGTCCCCGATGAAAATACTATAAAAGCCAGCAGTGAAGCTCTCAAAATGGTCTCAAATCTTTCTCCGGAAGACACCGTCCTATTTCTTGTTTCGGGAGGCGGTTCCGCATTATTTGAGGTTCCTCAGGAAGGTGTAACCCTTGAAGATCTGACAGGCGTAACAAACCAGCTTTTAAGATCAGGTGCAGATATAGTTGAAATAAATACAATAAGAAAACGATTGTCGGCGGTTAAAGGGGGGCGCTTTGCCCTCCTTTGCAAGCCGGCAAAAGTTTTGGCGCTGGTTCTCTCAGACGTTTTAGGTGATAGATTGGATAGCATAGCTTCCGGTCCGGCATACCCTGATTCAACCACATGGGAAGATGCCATAAGAATCATTCAAAAGTACGGTATTCAACTACGTCCAGAACTTCTCAAAGTATTGAAAAACGAAACCCCGAAATCTCTTGACAATGTTGAAACAGAGATAATAGGCAGCGTATCCAGAGTATGTGAAGTAGCTGCAGAAAGGGCAAAAATGCTCGGTTACGAACCTATGATTTTCACCACAACGCTTGACTGTGAAGCACGGGAAGCCGGAAGCTTCATAGCGGCGATAATACGCGAGGTCGTTACCAGCAGTCGCCCCTTAAAGAAACCCTGTGCATTAATTTTCGGTGGAGAAACGGTGGTTCACGTCCGCGGTAATGGAAAAGGTGGAAGAAACCAAGAGTTAGCACTGGCAGCAGCAACAAAAATAGAGGGATTAAGAGAAGTGGTTATCGCCTCGGTAGGTACTGACGGGACTGATGGACCAACGGATGCAGCTGGTGGGATCGCTGATGGAAATACAGCCCAAAAACTCAAGAAAAAAGGAATAAATATCGAAAGCGCTCTTGCCAACAATGACTCCTATCACGCTCTCGATGCTGTTGGCAGCTTAATAAAAACAGGCCCTACAGGTACTAATGTCAATGACCTCATAATCGCTCTTTGCAAATAATACAAGATATAAGGAGTAGAGAATTGAAAAATAAAGGAACATACGAAGTTTACGTTGATGGAAGTTTTTTCAACGATTGTGTTAGTTATGCAGCTGTAATCCTGAAAGATGGGGAACTTCAAAAAACCATAAAAGGAGTCGTCAAAGAAGAAGACTTTATAAGCTCCAGACAAGTCGGTGGAGAGCTTATGGCTGTAATGAAAGCACTCGAGTGGTGTAAAGAAAACAAAATTACTTCCATAACTCTCTATTACGATTATATTGGAATAAAAGCATGGGTTACAGGCGAATGGAAAGCAAAGAAACCTCTGACAAGATTTTATGCTGATTATGTAAAAAAAAGCGGTATAAAAATATACTGGAAAAAAGTTAAGAGCCACAGTGGGAATTATTGGAATGACTATGTAGACAAACTTGCGAAAAAAAGTGCTCTGGAAGTGTGATCATTTTTTGTTGTAGAAACCCTGTTCCCATAGATCTATGACAGAATGATTTATAACATGGTACCTCAAATTTCTTCCTGAAAATATCGCAGCGGCAAAAGCCCCCTCACCTTCTTTCATACCTGGAAGGAGTAGTTCGATTCGTCCAACCTTTCTTTTTCTCCTATATTCACTCACAATCTCTTTCAGCGTAGATACAATCTGTTCATCTATCGGAATTTTTTCAACATTCAGTACAGCAATAATATAAAAGTCATATGGCTGATCTTTAGATGTTTCCGCAATCTTCAATATCCTATACGGTAGAACAGTGTCTTTTCCACCCAAAATAAAAACAATAAAGAAAACCACGGCTAAAACCGCCATCACACCAAGAATGAGATAAAAATTTCTAACTCCGGAACTGTTATCAACCTCTCTAAAAGTGGGTGAAACTCCAGAATCTGACTTGTTATCAACTACCCTTAACCTTTTTTCCAGTATTTTTCCTTTTATTCTTACCCACTCTTGCTTAGCAATTTTAACGGCTGATTCTCCAAACTCTACTTTAATAAGATTCATGGTTTCATCGTAGGAGTATCCACTCTTAATAAACCACTTAACCGCTTTCCTAAACTCTTCTGGTTTGTTCTTCGGTGGGAGATTTCCCACTTTCTTCACCTGCTTCCATGAGGTTATTTAACCTTTTACGAAGCATTTCAAGTTCTTTGAAAATACTCCCAGGCCCTTCTATTTTTATGTTTTTCTGATTTATCACCCATTTCACAAATTCAAGAAGGTCATAAAAAAAGACCTTATTCCGTTCTTCGTTGAGTTTAACAATTGCGTATTTTACACAATTGTTTTCAATAATATTCCTCACATCTAACACCAACGGTTTAGCAAAACTTTTTCCGATAAGTTGGAGCTGTTTTATCTCGCCAAGATTCAGAATAACCGCGTCCTCTGAAGACTCGAATATTCCCAAAACTTTCTTTTTATAGAAGGCATACGCACAAAATAGCTCGCGAGATCCATCTTTTAGTCTTACTTTCAACATCTTTCTCTGGTTTATCGCCTGTTCTATTAACAGGATACATTTATCGATTTCTCGGAAAGATTTCTTTTCTAAAGATGCAAATAAAACGGGAAGTTCAAAGGGAACAACATACCTGTATCCCTTTTCTTTCCGCGAGTAAACAACAGGCGCTCCAAGAACATTTCTCAAATAGTGTACTTCACGCTCAGCCTGCCTTATAGAAATTCCGAATCTATTTGCAAAATCCTTCAGCGAAGGATACTTCCCTTCACTGATCATCCTGTGCAACCATAAAATACGGGAATTTTCGGGCATTATCACTCCTCCCGATTTAATATTAACATTAAACCCATACGAACTACTCCTTACTGACACACTTTCAATCAATTCTCTGAATGAGATAAACGCTCTCAGTAACACTGTATCAAAATTATTAGCGATAAATGAAAAACACCGGGAGATATTATCTTCCCGGTGCTTTGATCAATTTTAATAGAGAATATTCCTGTTTTTTCTCGAGCTTTTACACCGCTTCATATTTCCGCTGGAGTTCTTCCACAGCCTGCATTTCAGGGAAATACTCCGATTCGAACAAACAACCCGTGTAGTAAAACTCTTCCTGCCCACCAAACAATGGCCCAATTACAGCGGAGCTCAACATGGAGAAGAACATAACGAAAGCCGGAAGCGGATCTTTAGAGTCCCACACATCGTCCATCATGCCCTTTCGGCTACCAAAAAATCCTTTCAATTTTTTGAATTTTCCTTTGAACAACACAGCAAAAAACCATCCAACCTCCAGGTATCCCGTATATGATCCTGTGCCCGTTTTCGCCTTAATAGGCTTCACACTGTCAGGATCCATCAAAAGATCAACATATAGTTTCGGAAAGTCTATACCGCTGGCGTACCCTACATAAAGTCCCGGGCTCATTCTTGGATTCACATCAGTTATGAAGTAGGTGTCTCTTTTTTCGTCATAAAGAAAATCTGCACAGATGAAACCGGTGTAATCAATCTCCTCTACTATTTTCTCAACATAATCGGTAATCTCTGGTATGTCATAACTTATACGATAAGTACCAAATCCCCCAGCCTCCGGGTATTCCCTAATATTTTTGTATATCACATTGGCTATGAGCTTACCGTTGTAAGCGATCCCCGTTGTGCAGTACTGAACACGAGGTAAAGGTTCTTGAACCAGATATTCTGAAGCGTTTAATTTACCTGAAAGCTTCTTGAGTTCATTGAAATCCTTTACAAATCTGATTCCGAGAGCACCTCTATTTCTTCTTGGTTTGATTATTACAGGAAAATCCCATTCAGTGGGTTCAAAATCTCTAAACAACACTGTTTTAGGAGAAGGGATTTCGATTTTTTCTGCAAGTCTGGAAACACTGTATTTGTCATGAAGAAACGCTACTTTTGAAAAATCTGCTACCAGCAATTTCACCTTTCCCTCAAACCGATCCTTATAGTAGGAAATAACAAAAGCGTCTTCAAATCCTGGTAATAAAACGTCTATCTTGTGTTCTTCTACAATTTTCAAAATAAAATTGATGAACTCTTCTGATTGCCTGCTTACATAAGGATAGATAAAAGACTTTTTCACATACCTGGAATAAAGTCCACCAGCGCTCTTAACACTATCAGCCGCGTACACTTCATGCCCTTCCTTGTGTAACAACCTGATCGTATTCAAAGCATACATCATTCGTGCACAGGTAACGAGAACCCTTGCCAAAAAAATCACCTCGCCTTCTTAAAGCAACATTCTATACAAATTCTGACATACTACGCAACGATTATAATGTTAAAATCGATTGCAATGTGCTTGTTGTTATAAATTCACATCGTTTTAAGCTAATAATATCACATCAAACAGATTTAAAAAAAAGACTGCAGGTGATTTTATGAAAGGTATCATATTTGACCTCTTTGGAACACTTATAGACAGCGAAAGGCTCTTTTACCCCATCTCATTAACGATAGCTCAGGAAACCTCTCTAGATGTTCTTGAAATTGAAAATGCTTTTAAAAAGTTCTACCACGAGTTCTTCTCAGGATACCATCTGAAGGAGTTCAAGCCGGAGACAGCTTACTATGAGCAGTTACTCAGTAAAATAAAAAAGAGATTTCGTCTTGCTCGCGAGGTACAATATTATCTGAATTTCATGTTCACTTCTTTTGGACAGTTCAAAGCATATCATGACGTTGAGGTGCTCAAAGAGTTATTTGAAAGTTACACCATATGCATACTGACAAACGCGGACAATGTCTTTGCCGTCAAGGCCGTTGAGAAAAATTCCATTCCACACCATTTTTTGATCACTTCTGAAACAGCGCAAGCATATAAACCATCCAGAAAAATTTTTGAGTTCGCGCTGAAGAAAATGAGATCGGAGAAAACGGATGTCGTGTTTGTCGGAGATAATCCTGAAGTTGACATCGTCGGCGCGTTAAATGCTGGTATTAAGGCGTTCCTTATCGACAGAAAGGCCGAACCCCACGACAGGCATTCAGAAACTCTCCGTTTGTCAAATCTTTTTGAGTTACGAAGCCTACTTAAGGATTAATAATTCGAAAACTCATGGTATAATTTCGAGAAGAGAAAAGGAGGTGAAAATATGGAATTATACAGTAGTGAGAGTGATTTACCGCCATGAACTGGAAGTGAGGGCAAGAGCTCACCCTCCTCAGGCCTCGCATCGTAGTCAACAATCCTAACAAAACGAGGCAAAGGAGAGGAAAATTATGATTAGATATTTCATAACCGAAAAAAGAGAATTGAAAGAACTCAGCGAGTTTCGTGAAAAATCGTGGGTTTATGTGGTTTCACCTGATTCTTCGGACATCGAAGTGCTCTCAAAATTCGGCATAGACGAAGATTTTGTTTGGGACGCGTTAGACCCCGAAGAGAGAGCGAGATTCGAACAGGACGAAGATATAATATATGTTATTGCAAAAGTTCCCTATTACGATGAGAAAGACCCAGAGGTTCCATACAAAACACTTCCGATCGGCGTAGCCATCACGCCTACCGCTTTTGTAACTATTTGTCTGAATGACAACGAGATTTTCAAAGATTTCTTCCAGAACAAAATAAAGGATTTCTCTACCAAAAAACGGAACAGATTCCTGTTGAGAATATTTGAGGTCGCTGTTATCTACTACCTCAGATATTTGAAAGAGATTAGAAAGAGATCTAACGACATCGAGAAAGAACTTCACCGTTCTACAAGAAATAAGGAACTTGTAGCTATGTTGAACCTCGAAAAGTCCCTTGTATATTTCACAACCTCACTGCGTTCCAACGAGCTCATGTTTGAAAAACTCAAAATGGCGAGTATTCTCACACTCTACGAAGATGATGAAGACCTTTTTGAAGACATAATCATAGACAACCGTCAGGCCATAGAAATGGCGAAGATTTATAGCGACATCCTCAGCGGAATGATGGATGCCTTCGCTTCAGTCATATCGAATAACCTGAATGTTGTAATGAAGGTGTTGACCATAGTCACTCTGGTCCTCCAGATACCAATGCTCACAGCATCCATGTGGGGAATGAACATAAAACTACCGCTCAGTGGTAACGATTATGCTTTCGCCATAACAATGGGAATTTCCGCGGTTGCCGCGGTGATATTTGGCTTTACGCTCTTTAAAATAAAGTGGTTCAAATAGACTGCTGTTTTAAGAGTTTAAGCTTGAACACTAGAACCACTGAAAGCAAGCATAAAAGCGATACACTCATGATAGCGTTGGGAAGAAGCCCCAAAACCGACCACAAAAAAGCCATCATAATAGAAAGTATTGTGGTGGCTTTTTTGTTTTCTTTTGTGAGTGAGAAGAGCTTATCGTAAAAATGATCCCTATCCCCTTCAAAGGGAGACTTTCCGGCAATAATCCTCCGTAAGAAACCAGCTGATAGATCAAGTAACGGCAACCATACCACCGCTAAAACCGGTATAAATGATTCAGTACCGTAACTGTTTAAAAGCATCATTCCCATAAACGCACCGGCTATATAAGAACCCTGATCACCAAGGAATATCTTCGCTGGAGGAAAGTTCCAGACGAAAAAACCAAAAAAAGTCCCGGCAAAAGCAAGCAAAAGTGGATGTAACTGAAACACTATAACAAGAACCAGCGCAGATACAACAACCACTCCGCTGCAAACACCATCCATCCCATCTATCATGTTGAAGGCATTTACCACAGCCGCAAACAGGAAAGCAAGAAACAGAGATTCAAAAAAAGAGTTGTTTAGATAATAGAGAGAAAATAAAAAACCTGCTAAAAGTTCAATCATTAACCTTAAAGACGGATTCAATCCTTTAACATCATCTATAAACCCTATCGCCCAGAGTGAAACAACAACAACCATATAACCCGGTTCATGGATCAGCCAAGGGATAAGGCTCAAAAGTATGGCTGTACCCCCGGTATAGGGAATAGCTGTTTCATGAGGTTTGAGTTTCCCGGCAGGTTTATCTAAAAATCCAAATTTTATTCCAATATGCCTGAAGACAAAAGTCATGAAGATGGACAGTGAACAAGCTAATAAAAATTCCATGGCCTTCACCCTGCAAATTCTATTGCTTTTTTTAGCGTTTCGACAACGTATTCTTGTTCTTCAAGGGTTAAAGCGTTGAAAAAAGGAATCGCAAGAGTTCTTTTGGATACTTTTTCAGTAATTTCAAAGGTACCGGGTTCATATCCAAACTGCTCTCTATAGAAGGGTTGCAAATGTACGGGCTTGAAATATTCACGACATTGCACGCCGTTTTTCTGAAGGTATTCCCTTACCTTATTTCTATCGATTTCGGGAGCAAGTTTAACAACGTAAACAAACCAGCTCTTCCTGCTGACGTAACTATCCACAAAGGGAGTTTCGATTCCGTCAACATTCTTCAGTAGCTCATTGTACCTTTTTGCTACCAATTCTCTTTTTTCCAGAATTTCCTCTATACGCTTCATTTGCTCCACACCTATCGCAGCGGAAACTTCGTCAAGCCGGTAATTATAACCAATTCTAACGTGTTCAAGCCAGTTTTCGTTCTCTCCCCTGCCCTGATTTCTCATGCTTTTCACGAGTTTTGCTATTTCGGGATCGTCCGTTACAACTATCCCGCCTTCACCGGTGGTTATCTGTTTGTTGGGATAGAAAGCAAAAGTCCCGGCTGCCCCGAAGCTACCTATCCTTTTCCCTTTGTATTCACTTCCAAGGGCTTCACATGAATCCTCAACTATCTGTATACCCCATTTAGCAGCAACCTCATTTATTCCATCCCAGTCGAGAGGATGACCAAAAATATCAACAGCAACGAAAAACCTTGGTTTGAAAGGTGAGTATTTGACTTTGGAAGTTTTGAACCCCTTCCTGTGGTACCTTTCAATGGCTTCTTTAAAGGTTTTTGGCGTTACATTGAAAGTTTTTTCGTCGATATCGGCAAAAACAGGGATTGCTCCTTCAAAAAGCGCTACATTTGCGGACGAAATAAAAGTGAAAGGACTGGTTATAACGAAATCTCCAGGTTTGACACCAAGAGCTTTCAAAGCTAGATGGAGTGCACTTGTTCCGCTGTTTACAGCTATCCCATAGGTCCTTTCGCTGTAATTCGCGACGAGTTTTTCAAACTCAACTACCTTTTTTCCTATTGATAAAATCCCAGATTTCATTACCTCTGTTACAGCATCAATTTCTTTCTGGGTTATATCGGGTCTGGCAAGGGGAACAAACATATAATCTGCTCCTTTCAAAAAACTTTTTACAGAACCTACTCACTACTTTTTCTCTTTTCTCAAACCGAGTTCCGGTATTTCAACTTTCACCCTGGCTATCGCGTCTGGTACATATTGCTGAATTATTTTGTTGATTTCAGATATATCGTGCTCTTTTATTGTTATACTCATTTTATCTATAAAAGCCTTCAATTCCTCTCCTTCCATGAATTCCCTGTCATCTTTGAGCCTGAAGATCTTTGGATGGGGTGTTTTATCAAATTTTTCAGAATCCAGTGATAATTCCTCAAAAAGCTTCTCTCCCGGTCTTGCACCTATATATTCTATTTTTATCTCCTGATCCGGAACATAACCAGCAAGGGTTATCATATCTCTTGCTAAATCAGATATCTTCACAGGTTTTCCCATATCCAGGACAAAGACATCACCGTTTTTTGCGTATGCCCCGGCCTGCATAACGAGAGAGACTGCTTCGGGGATGGTCATGAAATATCGCGTCATTCTTGGATCTGTTACCGTAACAGGACCACCATTTTCTATTTGCTTTTTGAACTTCGGAACAACGCTCCCCCTGCTTCCAAGGACATTTCCAAATCGTACAATGCCGATGCGCATCTTCGAATAACGCGCTATTGACTTCAAAATCTGCTCGGCAAGTCTTTTCGAAACACCCATTATTGAAGATGGCCTGACAGCCTTATCGGTGGAAATCATCACGAACCTTTCACATCCATATTTTTCAGCTATGGATGCCAGGATATAAGTTCCAAGTGTATTTACCCTGAAGGCTTCTGTCGGATTTTCCTCCATTATCGGTACATGTTTATGAGCAGCGGCATGAAAAATAATCTCGGGCTTAAAGGTGGCTATTATAAATTCCATCCTGTCTTTATCCTGAACGTCTCCTATTACTCTATGAACCTTTAGATCTGGATATTTTTCCTTTAATTCTTCCTCTATATTGTGAATGCTGTTTTCACCTTTTCCGAGAATGATGAGAGCTTTCGGTTCCAAATACGCTATTTGGCGGCAAAGCTCGCTGCCTATACTTCCCCCTGCACCAGTTACAAGAACACGTTTTCCGGTTATATAGCCTCTCAAAGATTTCTTATCTATTTCAACAGGTTCACGTCCAAGTAAATCCTCTATATTTATGTCCCTGAGATACCCCAATCGCGCTTTCCTATCTATGATCTCGGTTAGCCCGGGAAGCGTTTGAACCCGAACTTTATTCCTATCGATTCTGTACATTATCCTTCTCATTTGATCGGATGTAGCCGAAGGAATAGCAATTATAACCCTGTTTATCTGGTATTTATCGACTATTTGCATTATCTCTTCCGTTGTACCAAGAACAGGAATTCCACGTATTCTTTTCTTTTGCTTTCTCGGTGAATCATCCACAAATCCTACGACTCTCCCGTATTCGGGATGCCGTGTTATTTCATCAACCAGCGTTGTTCCAGCATCTCCGGCACCCACAATGAGAATTCTATCCAGAGACTTCCCGGAACGCTCTATCTTCAGGAACAGATACGTCAACCAGAATATTCTGGACCAGATTATCAAAAAAGTTGCCCCAATAAACGTCATCGTCGCTACCGTGAAAGGAACGGTGAACACATCCATGCCAGCAAGAAGCATTAATCTTCCAAAAGCAAACCCCGCAGCATAACCAATAAAAGCTCCCCGTAGAATCACCCAGTAATCACGAAAGGAGGAATAACTCCACGCGATGGAATAAACACCGTTGAATATCATCGAGAGCAAGATAAAGAAGCTGAAAAAAAGACCATTTTGAAAGAAATGAGGTTCGTTCAAAGAAAACAAACCGTATCTAAAATACATACCAAGGGCATAAGAGGCGTAGATAAGCAAAAAATCAACGCCGGTAAGAATGATAAACCTTGTGAAATTTCTGATTTTTTCCCTCTCCAAAATCTCCACTCCTTTTCTGGTTATATTTTAACATCTCCAACTATCATGTATTCATGTATTTTTCATGGGGACATCTTTCTTCAAATGAAGAAATTTATTACAGCCTTTTCCCAGAAAGACGAAAAAAACGAAGTTTCTCAATAACAATCTTTAAAGATTAATCAAGATTAAAATCATGACCGCAGTTTTTGCAAAATCGCACGTCTTTATCAACCAATTTGTAGCACAAAGAGCAAACCTTTTTATTCTCAAAAGAAGCCCCACATTTGACACATCTGAAGGCATCCGGTGGATTCTCAGCGTCGCATTCGTGGCATCGAACATATTTCCTCAGCGCGGTATAACGGCGATGTTCATAACGCTCTCTATCACGCTTTTTTTCAACCTTCTCAGAACTTTCCTTTTTTTCTTGGGGTACCTCCTTCTTAGGAAATAATCTGGAAATACTTCTTCCGATTTTCACAAGAATAAAGCCTGAAAAAAACAACAAAAAGAAATTTGGAAAAGCGTAATACATCGTTGGAACGAAAAAACTCATCATAGCGATAACAAGCATCAAAGTCCCAACCAGGGTAAAGATTCCCCCAATTATCTTTACAATTATCTTTATCATCTTTCCAACCTGAAAGTCGTCCGGTGAACTAATGCTACTCATAACAGCACCCCCACAGGAACATATCCTGCTTTACGCCTGGCATCATGTTCCGCACTTATCATATCACAACCACAGTGTTGTCTAATGCGTTTTTACTGCAATGGCAATTTGATAAAATAACCCATGAAAGGTGGTGCTTTCATGGGTTTCAAACAATTGGGAAGTACGGGTGAAGAGATTCCCGCTATAGGATTGGGAACATGGGAAATAGGCGGCAGGGAAACCCCAGATTATTCGCGGGACAAAGAAAACATTAAAATTCTTCAGGCTGCGATTGAGATGGGATATACACACATCGACACGGCAGAGTATTATGGTGGTGGGCACACCGAAGAACTCATAGGAGAAGCAATAAAAACCTTTGACAGGAGTAAACTTTTCATAACATCAAAAGTCTGGCCAACTCACCTCTCAAAAGAAGAGCTTCCGAAAGCCCTTAAAGGATCTCTAAAAAGATTGGGGACAGATTACATCGATTTATATCTGATCCACTGGCCAGTTCCTGATATGGACCTAAAAGAAACCCTGACCACAATGGCAGAACTGTCAAAAGCCGGATATATAAGATACATAGGAGTTTCAAATTTTGACGTGGCACTATTAAAGAAATCGCTGCTCATTTCTCCTGTCCCGATTGTCTGTAACCAGGTTCTTTATAACCTTGAAGACCGAGAACCAGAAAACGAGCTTTTACCCTTCTGTCAGGAAAACGGTATTACCCTTACAGCATATACACCACTTAAAAAAGGAAGCCTTTCAAAACATACAGAAAAAGTGCTTAAAAAAATCGCTAAAAAACATAACGCTACAATCTACCAGATTATGCTTTCATGGCTAATTTCAAAAGACAACGTCATTGCAATCCCCCGCTCCACAAATATTCAACATCTAAAAGAAAATCTCGAAGCCGCTGACATTATCCTTGAACCTGATGATCTCCAATTACTGGATTAATTTTCCTAAATTGGTTATGCGTTGAAAAGCCCTGACCGAGAAAAAGGATTCTTTTATTGGGAATGTAAACTCCGAGTAATATAATCGGAATTAGTCTTTGTTAAAATTTAAGTGAAACAAATCACAAACATGGAGGTGTTAATATGCCTGATATGAAATTCAAGATTTCAGCAGTGTCGGATAACCCCGCGCGAGTAACTGTTAATGCAAGAAATTTCACAATGATAGTCGATGAACCACCTCAGCTCGGAGGGACAGATCAGGGAGCTAACCCCGTTGAATACGTCCTTGCTGCTCTTGCCGGATGTTTGAATGTTGTAGGACATCTTGTAGCAAAAGAAATGGGAATAGAAATCCGGAATCTTTCCATAGAAATTTCCGGAGTTCTTGATCCAGCTAAATTCATGGGAAAACCAACCGAAGAAAGAGCCGGCTACAAAAAGATCGATGTTGTCATGAAAGTTGATACAGATGCAGACGAAGACACTTTGAAGAAATGGCTTGAAACCATCGAACAACGCTGTCCCGTCTCAGACAACCTCCAGAATCCAACACCGGTGAATATTACGGTTGAAGCCAGCAGGTAAGCGCTCTTGATAAACACGAGAATCGAGATCCGAGATCCGGTAGCTGCTACGCAGCCGAGGCTTGCTACGCTGTCAGTTGATGGAGCGACACGAACCGCAAGCGGTTGTTACGAACTCCTGCGGAGTTGTCTCGAACCACTTCGTGGTTGTTGCGAACTGCTACGCAGTTGATAGAGCTGGCAAATTGACCGTATGAATGTCATCCTGAACTCGATTCAGGATCTACTGTTCTTGATTTCTCGGATTCTCGGGTCTCGGACTCACGGATTTTATACAGCATGCTGTGCCCCTACTTTATTATTCACCAAACACCCTAACCCGTTATCATGAATCCCCCACCCGTCATTCTGAATACCCCCACCCGTTATCCTGAACTCGATTCAGGATAACGTTCTTAAGAGAAAACAAGATTCTGGATAAGACATTTCCAAAATGACAGTCTGTGCAGCAGATTCTGCGATTAAACATTTCCAGAATGACAGCTTTTTTCAACCACGCAGTGGTTATCGAGTAGGAGGGGGGAATCCCCCCGTCCTCTCACAGAACCGTGCGTACGGGCCAACGTACACGGCTCATGGATTGAGTATCGGATTCTCCGACGGTGGTTAAGTACCATCATATTACCTCCGCATGGCCTTCAGAATAAGTCGCATATAACAGAATCGGTTTCTTCTTCCACACAGGCATCGGTTTTCTACCCCTTTCGAGGAATATGCCCAACCCTATAATGGATTACTTGCCTGCCCCAGCCATTTCAGACCACCGTCGGCATTTCAGCCTCCGTTACGAGCTCCTGTTATACTCGCTTCCCTTTGTGCCATTTCCTCAATCCTTCCCCCCTTCGCAAGTAACAGGCCCTTTCGGTTCCTGTTACCCCCATCGCTCAAGGCGATAGTCCCTTCTCCTTTCAGAGAGGTTCAACACTACTACGGGTTCGTCTGCCATCCTCCTCCGCTTCACCAGTCCTTGGGTCTCCCCTTGTTCCGGCTTACCCATTTTGGGACGAGTGAGGACTTCCCCGGGTAAGACATACAGCTTTCTTCCGAATCCTGCCATCCAAACCTGTAGAGTTGGAGCTCGGGCTTACCCATTCTCGGCAAGGTTACCCACTCTACCGGCCAACACTGGTTCACTTTCGTTCAGTTCCGGATTTTGCCTTAGGCTTCCTTCAGATTCACCGTTACCAGTGACACCCTTGCCCTCAGCTAATGCTTATTCCGCTCCCCGCATTCGGGACTTTCACCCTATAGTTGTATGTCATGCCGGGCACACCGTAACAATCCCGAAGGGATTCGGAGGGCCGCGCAGCGGCTACCGGTTCTCGACTCTCGGTTATCGATCTTTTACTCCCACTACCATCATCTTCTGCAATTTCCTTCTTTTTTCGTTTTTTCAACGAATATGTTTTCACCGGTTTCAGGGTCGAGTTCCGTGTAATACATTGCTGTGGATAGGGTAGCAGGAGTCGGCGTGAAGATTTGAACCTGTTGAGGTTTATATCCCATTTTCCTTATTGCGTACCTTTTTAGCTTTTTCATATCCTCAACGGTTGAACCGGGGTGCGCCGCGATGAAGTACCCGATTAGATAGATTTTCTTGTTTCCCTTCACTCTTTCAAACTCTTTTATGAAGCGGTCTAAAACATCTTTTCCCGGTTTTCCCATAAGTCGGAGAACCCTCGCGGAGATATGTTCCGGAGCAATCTTCAGCTGTCCAGAAACGTGATACAGAACCAATTCTCTCAAAAATTCTCTGCCGTGTTTTTTGTCCGCAAGGATCAGGTCGTATCTTATTCCAGAAGACACGAACACGTGTTTTACACCCTTCAGATTCCTGAGTTTTCTGAGTAGGTTCAAGTACCGGGAATGGTCAACCTTCAATGCAGGACACACATGAGGAAGTAGGCAACGTTTGTCTTTACACGCGCCATGTTTATGCTTTTTTTCACAGTCATAACCATACATGTTTGCGGTTGGGCCACCCACATCAGTTATAACTCCTTTGAAATCCGGGTCTTTTGTGAGCCGCCTGGTCTCTTTGATTATCGATTTTTCGCTTCTGCTTACGATGTATTTGCCCTGGTGCAGCGTGAGGGCACAGAAATTGCATTCTCCGTAACATCCTCGATGGCTGGTGATTGAAAACTTAACGGTTTCCAGCGCTTTCACGTGGCCTTTCTTGAGACAGTGGGGATGAACCTTGCGTGTGTATGGAAGCGAATAGACCCAGTCAAGTTCTTCAGTGGTGGAAAGTACCGGAGGGTTTTGGATAACGTACCGGGTATCCTGCCTTTGATATATCACTCTTCCATTCACAGGATCGGTTTCGCGATACAGGATCTTAAAGGCCTGAAGATAGGCGTATCGATCAGAGGATACCTCATCATATGAAGGAAGTTCGATTCCCGATTCTGGTTTTTTTGAACTCCAGTAAACGGTTCCCGGAATATCTTTAGGTATTTCTCCGGTATCTCTGAGTTTTTCAGCTATTTTTATTATGCTTTTTTCAGCCATTCCATAAGCGATTAGATCAGCTTTGGAATCGACGAGCACGGGCTTTCTAACGCGATTAGACCACCAATCGTAATGGGCAAACCTTCTCAAGCTCGCTTCTATTCCACCAAGAATGATAGGAACATCTTTGAACACGCTGCGGACAAGGTTGGAATAGACGATTGTGGCTCTGTCCGGCCTTTTACCACCGAAACCACCGGGTGTATAATCATCTCTTTTTCTCTTCTTTCTTGATGCTGTGTAATTCGCCACCAGCGAATCCACATTGCCTGCTGTGATGCCAAAGAAAAGCTTCGGTTTTCCTAATTTGGTTATCTCTTCAGGGTTTTTCCAATCGGGTTGTGAGATGACTCCGGCTTTAAACCCTTTAGCTTCAAGTACTCTTGCTATAATTGCTACACCAAAGGAAGGATGATCTACATATGCATCACCGGTTATCAGTATGACATCGAGCTGATCCCAGCCTCGTGCCTTCATTTCTTCCCGTGTCATAGGTATATGCTGCATTACGGGATTTACCTCCTTCTGCAATCGTCGAACTCAGCGCAAAAGGTGAGTGCTTATTTCAGGAAGCAACCTCGGCTGTTTCTAAAATAAAACTGGAGAGTGAGGCCGTAAGCCGGATTCTGTTTTAGGTGGTCATCTATCTGGGAGGTACGTTACCGTACCCCTCAAGCGTCCTACCCGAGAGGGATTCGGTGGGCGACCTCAAACCCTCTCTGCTTGGACTTGCTCCGGATGGGGGTTGCCAAGCATCCGGGTCACCCCGGACCTGGTGGGCTCTTACCCCACCGTTCCACCCTTGCCTTAACGGCGGTCTTCTTCTCTATGGCCCTTACCGGGGATCACTCCCCCTGGGTGTTACCCAGCATCCTCGCCCAAGGAGTCCGGACTTTCCTCGGCTAACGCCGCGACCACCCGCCTCACTCTCCAGTCAACACTTTAATCATAACCATTATCTGTTAAGGTAGTTAAATCTTCCTCCCTGAAGTCTGTTTTCCTCTTTCATCTTCTTCTCGATTCTATTTATTATCTCTATCTTGGGAAGACCCCAATTTGCAAAGAGTGTTCCTTCTTTTGGCGGATCCGCAACAAGCCTGTGAATCACAATCTCCGGATCCAGAAACTCCAAAAAGGTGATAACCCTTTCTATGTATTCATGTAAATCGCATATCTGAATGAGCCCTTTTTTGTACATTTTTCCGAGTGCAGTGCCTTCAACCACGTAGAGAGAATGTATCTTTACTCCGTCAACGCTCAACGCCGACAGAATCTTAGCGGTTTCTATTACGTCTGTCATGGTATCCCATGGCAAGTTTACGATAACATGGGCTACCACTTCAAGACCATGTTTTTTAGCTCTGATTACGGCATCTATAAATTCTGCGAGGGTATGACCACGATTCAGTTTTTTCAGAGTCCAGAAATTCGCTGTTTGTAAACCAAATTCTATTATAACGTCGAGTTTTTCTTTATAGCTCTCAAGTAATTCTAAAGTCTCTTCGCTTGCGAGATCGGGACGTGTCGATACGTCAAGGATTACTATGTCGTCAGAGATGGCTGAATCGTATAATTCTTTCAATTTTTTGACGGGTGCGTAGGTGTTGGAGTTCGCCTGGAAATATGCCATGTATTTTTTTATACCTTTTGCACGCAGCTTTTCTATTCTTTCTAACATCTGCTCCCTTATACTCTTCTGACCGTCAACGCTGAAACCGCTGCCGGTTGGATCGCAATAAATACAACCGCCCCGTCCCTTGGTTCCGTTTTTGTTGGGACAGGTAAAACCGGCATCTATCGGTATTCTATAAACCACTTCACCATAACGTTCTATGAGATAACCTTTCAGGTGCCTGTAAGGTTTATGATTCAATTGAACGTTTCAACTCCTTCATAAAGGATTTGAACTTTCTGGCGGTTTCTTTCACTGAATTTTCGGTACCTCTGAATATATAGACCCATTTGCCGTTAAACCACGCGTAAATATATTCGTTAAAAACCTCACCTTTGAGCTCTCCATAGACTAAGGGAATGGCACTCAACGCCGTTCTTAAGGTGCTGAAATTTTCTCTTCCCCAACTATACCAGAAGCTAGTAGCATCAGAGACTTTCTCAAAATGTATGACGTATATCTCAACAACATTTGTCCCTTTTGCAAGCCGCTTATGCAAAAAAACAGAATCGGTCAAAGAAAAACCATCAAGGGTTCCGTCAAGAACGACCTCTGTTGTAAGTTCCATGTAGCCTTCCATAGAGAAACCAACATAATTCGAAGGTGTGAGTTCTCGAAAGGTAACTCCACAAGATCCCACAAAAACCACCAGGAACGTAAGAAACAAGATTTTTTTTAAATCGCGAATTTTCATCAGAACACCTCCGATGGAGAATCCTCAGATCAACCTACCCGCAAAAGGCTTTTACCTTGTGGAAAAGGTCATTCCCACTCATGATTCTGTTTGCATCCGCTGTTTTTTCCAGTTTCTCCAGGAGTTCCGCATAAGGCTGCCCTGTTTCAGGATTCGTAAGATATGGATCAATCTCCAACAATGGCTTGATGACGAAAATACGGTTCTCCATATCGTAGTGGGGGATTTTTAAATTCTCGTCTTCGTACACTATTTTATCGAAAAGGAGTATGTCTATATCTATTGTTCTCGGTCCCCATCTCATTTCTCGCTTTCTTCCCAGCAGTTTCTCGACAGACATAGTCCTTTTCAAAAGCTCCTCCGGGGTCCCGGAAAAATCAAACAGTCCAACACAGTTCAAAAATGGCTCCTGTTCAGTATAACCATAAGGCTCCGTTTCATATATAGACGACAGGGAAAGTAGTTCAATTTCTCTCTCTGCCAATAAACAGATACTCTTCACTATGTAACTCAATCTATCTCCAATGTTACTACCAAATGCAAGATAAACATCAGACATGACTTAACAGTCTCTCCTTTACTCTCCAGCTTTTTTCTTTCAGCAGTTTGAGTTGTGCGATACTCAAACTCTCTTCCCACCAGTAGGGAAGCAAAGAATTATCAAGCAACAATGGATCTATTTCAGCAGGCAGTCTCCTTGAATCCACCAGTTCCCGCCATTCAGGAGTACCGGGAATAGGGGTGTATTCATTAATATTGGGAATAACCCCGAGTTCTTCGCAATGGTTAATCGCTCTTTCCACATCCTCAAAGGTTTGACCGGGTAGATTCGCTATTATGTATGCGCTGAGTTCCTTTGCTGTAAACCCTGCAGCTTTCAGTATATTGACGGCTTTTATAAATTCTTCATTGCTTACCTTTCCGCCGGTTTTCAACTGAAGCTCATCATTGGCGGTTTCATAACCGAGTTTTATGGTTTTGAAGTTGGTCTCCTTCATCAGTACCGCAAGTTCTTCATCAACGAGTCGAGCGTGTATGCCGTTTGGGAGGTGAAATCTAAGGTTAAAACCGCGTTCCTTTATCATCTTGAGTAGTGTCTTGAAGTTTTGCCCTATCAGGATCGCATCGTCAAAGAACACCACATCGGAAAGCCCGTACATCGCGTTCAAATGCTCGATTTCTTCCAGGGTTTTTTCGGGTGATTTTTGATTAAAACGTTCCCATAATTTCCAGCTGGTGCAGTAACTACACCTGAAAGGGCATCCTGTACTCGTTATAAGAACAACGTAGTTTAACTCTGGATAGTTAGAATAATCGGGGCTTAAATCGTCTAACCAATTATCGTTAAGATCCACATCGATTCCGATAAAATGCAGGGCTCTTTTCACGGGGACGATCCCTGTACCCGGGGAAACAAAATCCGCACCGGAATGGTTTTTGGCATGTTCTGGCAGTATAGAAGCGTAAACCCCACCAAGTACAACCGGAATTTCTGGAAGCTCTTCTTTTATAACCCGTATAGTATCGCTGACACCATAATGCCAGTAGGTCATCATCGAGGTCACAAAAACAGCATCAACATCTTTTAATTCTCTCAGTTTCTTTCGAAACAGATCTTCGGGTAACCCGTATCTTTTGAACAACCTTGGAATATTTTTCATTGACTCCGGCGGTTGTATGACTTCATGATAAAAGTTACCAGTACCGTAATATCTATCCTTTATCTTTCCACCTAAATAACGCACCAGATCCGGATCGTGTCTGTACAAACAATCAATTAATACAGGCTCTATCCCCGCAGATCTAAGCATAGAAGAGATATAAAGTAAACCCACAGGTTTTAGCCAGTAATCATAAGCTGAAACATCTTCTATCCACGGGTTAACCAGCAGAATTTTTTTCAAGTTTTCTCACCCGTTCGCAAAAAACTGCGATTCCCTTTAGCGTTAGATCGGAATCAAGTATGTCAAAAAAACCATTTCCGATATTGAACATTGGCGAATTACCTCCGGTTGCGATCACGGGAATTTTATCGCCAAGTTCTTCCTTTACTTTGGAGATTATAGCCTTCAAAGCGTAATACGTGCCGTTTACCACACCGATTCTTATATTGTCTTCTGTATTTTTCCCTATATGGTTTTCTACATAAAACAAATCAACCTCAGGTAATTTAGCTGTCTTTGAAAACAAAGCTCTCATGGCCATCATAGGGCCGGGTAAAATAGCTCCTCCTATGAAGGCGCCATCTTTCAGGACATCTACGGTTATAGCTGTTCCGGTATCGATTACTATGGCGTCCTTACCATAAAACTCGTGGGCCCCTATAACGTTTGCCACCCTATCCGCGCCTATTTCGGATGGGAAATCGACATCCCATTTCACACCGATTCCATCTATCGCGGTAACGAGCACCGGATCAAGTTCCAGGTATTTTCTGCCAAAGTAGTGAAAAATACTGTTGAGTCTTGGAACAACAGACGCAACGCATATATCTTCGATGCTCTTCAAATCAACATTCCCGGCTTCAAGAAGCTGTTTCAAAACAACGTACATCTCATCTTCCGTTTCCAGCCTGCCGGTAGATATTCTCCAATTTTTCAGTATTTTTCCTCTGTTCCATATGCCAAACACCGTATTCGTGTTTCCAACATCAGCAACTAGCTTCATAAAATCCCTCCAGTTCAATGTTATCACGTCGGCGCCCTTACTACCACCGCACCTCCAGGAAAATCCATTTTTGAGCACCTGCAGAAAATGATACTCGCTAACGCTGTTATAAAGCGAAAATACGCGATTCAAATTATTTTAATCATTTACACCCCTTGAACATATGGAATCTGAATGCTATAATGTTTTCGCCAGTGCAGCCTGGTGACTTTGGCTGTGGGAGACCCGCTAGCTCAGCAGGCAGAGCACCTGACTTTTAATCAGGGGGTCGTGGGTTCGAATCCCACGCGGGTCACCAGCGAGAGTGGCGGAACTGGCAGACGCGCTGGACTTAGAATCCAGTGAGCGTAGAAGCTCGTGAGGGTTCAAGTCCCTCCTCTCGCACCAACGTCAGTCGTCACTCTTGTCTGAGTAACCTATGCAAGCGGAAGTAGCTCAGCGGTAGAGCACCTGCTTGCCAAGCAGGGGGTCGCGGGTTCGAATCCCGTCTTCCGCTCCAAAAGCGCCCAATAGGGCGCTTTTGTTTTTTTATACCTTGCCTTCCAGATTGAATATCTGCAACAAGCTTTTGGTTTCAATAACGTATGTGGTAACATAGTAAGGTATCCGAACCATGCCTCAGGAGGTGATACGGTGAATTTTCTTGTCGTTCCTCTCTTCGAAGAATTGAAACGGGAAGAAACATTGGGAAACTTCAAGAAAGCAAAAAACATGATTTCAGAAAGGTTGGATTCTTCATCACTCCCATCTTTACTCAGAAAACGCCTTGAATTTGAACTCGAAAGAATTGACAGGGTAATCAAAAACTATCCCTTCACCGAAGAAGCTGCTAAGAAAAAACTTTTTGACTCAATTAAGGATTTTTCCGAGGAAGAATACATGATGTTGATGGATAAGGGAATACTGGACTACATCATCATTGAGGGTGAAAAGAGATTCGAAGAGAGATTTTTCGAGAACCTTGTTTTCGCCTTGCAAGAATACAAAAGCAGGGTAAAACAAAATGAAAAATTAAAAAAAGCACGTGAGATTCTACACAAGCGCATTGAAGCTCTGTTAGCCGGAGATAAGCCGAAAACATACAGAGTTACGGCAGAAATAAAGGTATCTCCAAAACTGGAGAAGATAAGGGGGAAGAAAGTTAGATGCTGGTTGCCTTTCCCAAAAGTTGAGGCTCAGGTCATTGAAGCAAAGCTGCTTGAAACAAGCCACAGTGAATATTTTATAGCACCCAACGAAGCTCCTCACCGTACCATTTATATGGAAGATGAACTCAGGGATGGTCTTGAGTTCCGAGTGAGATTCGAGTATGTGATAAGAGAGCAATTCAACTCTATAGACCCGGAGAAAGTAAAAACGTCCTTCGTACCAAAATTTTCTGAATACCTTCTGGAAGAACCACCTCACATTGTTTTTACCCCTTATCTGAAGAATCTTACAGAAGAAATAGTTGGGGACGAATTGAATCCGTATTTGAGGGCAAAAAAGATATATGAATGGATCACGCACAATGTTCGTTATTCATACATGCATCCGTACGCTCTCTACGAGAATATCCCCATGTTCGTGGCAACCAATCTAAAAGGTGATTGTGGCGCTCAGGCCGTACTTTTTATAACAATGTGCAGGATAGCAGGAATCCCTGCAAGATGGCAATCCGGGTGGTATGCCAACCCTATTTTCGCCTCCCCGCACGATTGGACGATGTTCTATGTAGAACCGTACGGATGGCTTCCCGCTGACCTGTCTTTCGGTGGAATAAGAACTGATAAACCGGAAGAGATTTCAAAGTTTTATTTCGGGAACCTCGATGCTTTCAGAATGGTTGCAAATTCAAAATTTATGGCCGATTTTCAGCCTGCGAAGAATTTCTGGCGCTCAGATCCTTATGACAATCAGGTTGGAGAGCTGGAAACAGAACTTGAAAATATCTACAACGATGCTTTCACTTATGAAATGAAGGTACTTTCTTTCGAAGAGATTTGAAAAACAAAATATTTCTCGGGGAGGAAAGAGTATGGGAAAGATAGTCGATGTGAAGTTTTTGGTAAAGGAATACGATTATGAAAAACCCTTTCATATCGCCAACAACATCTCAACCAGCAGCACAAATGTAGAAGTGCAGATAGTACTTGACAATGGTCTAGTTGGTTATGGAGAAGCTGCCCCATCTTACAGGGTGAACGGAGAACGAGTTGAAACCTTCCCGTCTCTGGAGCCTTTTGTTAAAGAACAACTTATTGGAATGGATGTAAGAAATTACAAGCGCATCTTTGACATCATGGATGGCTTGCGCTGCGCTTCCAGTTTAAAAGCTGCTGTGCAATTCGCTGCTCTGGATGCCATTAGCGTTGAAAGCGGGTTGCCTGTACATCAACTGTTAGGCGGAGCAAAAGACGAAATAGAAACAGATAAAACCGTCAGCATCGATACCATAGAAAACATGGTCAAAGACGCGAAGGAAATATACGATTCAGGATTCCGCGTGATAAAGATAAAGGTCGGGGAAAATCTGAAGAAGGATATTGAGACGCTGGAAGCTATCGCTGAAGTGACAAAGGAAGCAAAATACATTGTAGACGCGAACACGGGTTATACCCCCAAGGAAGCCATTGCGTTTGCAAAGGCCCTCTATTCCAAAGGCATAGATATAGACGTATTCGAACAACCCGTACCGGCTGAAAGTATAGAAGGGCTAAAATTGGTCAGGTTCAATTCACCTTTCCCAGTCGCGGCCGACGAAAGCGCAAGAACAAGATACGACGTTTTGAGACTCATACGGGAAGAAGCCGTTGATTTTGTGAATATAAAGCTGATGAAGTCAGGAATCTCCGACGCCCTTGCCATCGTGGAAATGGCGAATACCGCGAAGATTCAGTTGATGATAGGTTGTATGGGTGAATCCAGTGTTGGAATAAATCAGAGCGTTCAATTTGCGCTGGGAACAGGAGCCTTCGTATTCCATGACCTCGATTCTCACCTGATGCTTAAAGAAGAGCAATTTAGAGGAAAGTTTAAACAGGATGGGCCGAAGATGATTGTTCGTTAAATAAAAAAGGGTGGTTTATCCGCCATTTTTTATGTTGGAAATTTTACGTCTTTTATGAAGTTTGCTGGTATAATGAAAAGGTACCTGTGCGGTCAGGTATTAAATTGTGATATCGAAAGGAGAAAACTATGCCAGAAGCAAAAAAGGGCGACACCGTAAAAGTACATTATACCGGAAGATTCGAGGACGGAGAGATCTTTGATTCCTCCACTGGAAAAGAGCCGTTAGAATTCACCATCGGTAAAGGAGAGGTAATTCCCGGATTTGAAGAAGCGATCATAGGAATGAATACAGGGGAATCGAAGACAGTAAAAATTCCACCGGAAAAAGCTTATGGTCCTCGATACGATGAACTCGTTTTGACGGTTGAACGTTCACGTTTTCCGGATGATATGGAGCCACAGTTAGGTCAACAACTTCAGTTGAGACAACCGGATGGCAGAACCTTCATAGTAACCATCACCGACATCAACGAAACAGCGGTAACGCTCGATGCGAACCACCCACTAGCGGGAAAAGATCTCGTATTTGAAATCAACCTCATAGAGATCGTTTGAAATGAACGACAACAGCAAAGCTCTGCCCGGGAATCCCCCGGCAGAGCTTTGTTATTTGTCAAAGGTCAAAATAAAGCTGGTATTCCGCGGGACTTGGCACGCTGTTGACATATCTCGCTTCTTCTTCCTTCACTAAAATCCATTGCCTGATAAGCTCATCCGGAAAACCGGGTTTCAAAAACTCATTGTCTTCCTTAAGACCTCTTAATGATTCTTCTAAACTTGAAGGAAAGAAGCGGATCTTATTTCTATATTCGTCGTTCATGTTGTAGATATTGGTTTCGATGGGACCAAATCCAAGCTCTTTATGGTCGAGTTTCTGTTTGACTCCGTCCACACCCGCAAGCAGCATGGCCGCTATTCCATAGTATGGATTGCAGCTGGCGTCTATCGTCCTGAATTCTATCCTTGCTTTATGCTTATCTTTAACGTAACCAGGAATTCTTACAGCCGCGCTTCTGTTCCCCTTAGCAAAAACAGCACATATAGGCGCTTCGAATCCTGGAACGAGCCTTCTGTAAGAGTTAGTCGATGGGTTGGTAAAGGCCAGAAGCGCTCCAGTCAACGAATGTTTCAGAATCCCCGAGGTGTACTGTAAAGCCATTTCCCCAAGTCCACAATAAATATCACCGGCGAACAGGTTTTTACCTGTTCCATCTACAAGGTACTGGTGAATGTGCATACCGTTTCCGGCTTCCTCGAAAAGCGGTTTGGGCATAAAGGTAACCTTTAGGTTGTAACGGGAAGCCAGGTTTTGAAGAATGTACCTGGCAAGGATTATTGAATCTGCACTATTCAAGGCATTTTGAAAACGAAACTCTATTTCGTGTTGCGCAGAACTCACTTCATGATGATGGTATTTAACTGGAATTCCAATCGAATTCATAATCATAACGGCTTCGTTTCTGAAATTCGCCATGGCATCCGCAGGGGGGCACCTATGATATCCCATCTTCCGCTCAACAACATTCGCATTTGAAAACTCTCCGCTATTCCAGAAACCTTCGGCAACATCGACCTTAAAATAAGCCTGATTTTCCGAAACTCTGTAACTCATTCCTTCAAAGATGTGAAATTCCAGTTCCGGGCCTAGCATCGCATCTGCAGCTCCAATGGATTTCAGTTTCTCAAGCGTCGCTCTTAGAACGTTTCTGGGATAGTGTTCAAAGGGCTTGCGATCTTCTGTTCTGAGAACATCGCAGAAAAAAGAAAGGGTTTTGCGCTCAAAGAAGGGATCTTCAAAGGCAGTATCTGGATCCGGCAGCATTATCATATCGCTGTTTTCTATAGAGGAATAACCAAAGTTGGAGGCATCAAAACCAACGCCTTCTTCAAAAAGCTCGTCGGTCAACCGATCTCCGGGAAGAATTACGTGCCGCACCCTTCCAATAATATCGATAACTTTCAAATCAATAAAATCTATGTTTCCAACATATTTCCTCAACGAGTCTTTCATACCGTACCTCCTGTCAAGTTTTATTGGTTGCATCAAAAATTCTAATTCCTGTTGCATCCTTTATTCAAACCCAATATGCGTTATAGGCGTAAAATATGCTTTTTCAAGGTCGAAAGAACTCTTTGGCACGTGCTAATACGCAGCTATCCTGAACGTCTATCTTTCAATGTATAAAAGCGAAATATTCAAGAAACAATTTCTTAGAAAATCAGTGTAAAACTTAATTGGAGGGTCTTTAGTACAAATTCGAGTTACAGCATATTGCGCCCTGTCATGTTATAATTCAACACGAATATGTTCGTATCGAAAGGAGGAAAAACCGTGTCTAAGAAGTACGTATACTTTTTCGGAAAAGGCAGGGCTGAGGGAGACGCTTCTATGAAGCAGCTCCTCGGTGGTAAAGGCGCGAACCTCGCTGAAATGGTGCGCCTTGGAGTTCCCGTACCACCTGGTTTTACAATCTCCACTGAAGTCTGTAAATATTACTACGACCATGGAAAAACGTATCCTGAAGAGCTAAAGGATCAGGTACTCAAAGCTATGAAAGAACTCGAGGAAGCTACTGGAAAGGTCTTTGGTTCTCCTGAAAATCCTCTCCTTGTTTCCGTTAGATCTGGTGCCGCAGTTTCTATGCCTGGTATGATGGACACAATCCTCAACCTTGGCTTGAACGACGAAACCGTTGAAGGTATGATAAAGTCCACAAATAATCCAAGATTCTGCTACGATGCCTACCGCAGGTTTATGCAGATGTTTGGCGATGTTGTTCTGAACATCAAGCATGAGTACTTCGAAGAGGAACTCAATAAAGTCAAGACCGAAAAAGGTGTCAAGCTGGATACCGATCTTGATGCCGATGACCTCAAAAAGGTTGTAGAAAGATACAAAGAGGTTTATAAGAAAGCAGGACACAAATTCCCGCAGGATCCATGGGATCAGCTCTGGAAGGCTATCGATGCCGTCTTTGGAAGCTGGATGAATGAAAGGGCCATTAAGTACAGAGAACTTAACGGCATAAAGGAAGGTTCTCTCCTAGGTACGGCTGTCAACGTTGTTGCGATGGTTTTCGGTAACATGGGCGAAGACAGTGGTACCGGCGTTGCCTTTACAAGAGATCCAAACACCGGTGAAAAGAAGTACTACGGAGAATATCTCCCAAACGCCCAGGGTGAAGACGTTGTTGCCGGTATAAGAACCCCATATCCTCTGACAAAACTCGAAGAAATGATGCCGGACGTTTATAAACAGCTCCTCGATATATTCGAGAAACTTGAAAAGCACTACAGGGATATGCAGGATATAGAATTTACCATTGAACGTGGAAAACTCTATCTCCTCCAGACAAGAACAGGAAAGAGAACCCCATTCGCCGCTGTGAGGATCGCTGTCGATATGGCAGAAGAAGGGCTCATAACCAAAGAAGAAGCCATTATGAGGGTCTCCCCAGATCACATCGAAACCCTGCTGCACCCCTACTTTGAACCCGAAACCAAGAAAAACGCTTCCCTTCTCGCTAAGGGTATAGCCGCTTCTCCGGGAGCAGCAACGGGAATCATTGTCTTTGATCCTGCAGAAGCCGAAAGAATGGTCAAAGAGGAAAACAAACAGGTAATCCTTGTCAGACCCGAAACGTCTCCGGAAGATATAGCCGGAATGGCAGCAGCTGAAGGTATCCTCACATCCACCGGCGGTAAAACCTCTCACGCCGCTGTTGTTGCCAGAGGTATGGGCAAACCCTGTATTGTTGGCTGTGAAGCTATCGAGGTGGACGAAAAGGCTGGCGTTATAAGAATAGATGGCAAAGAGATTAAGGAGTTCTCCTGGCTCAGTATAGACGGAACGACGGGTGAGGTATTCGACGGCAAGCTTGCCACCGTGAAACCTCAGGGACTTGAAGGACCTCTCGCAAAGATATTGCAATGGGCCGACGAGATCAGAAAACTCGGTGTCAGGACCAACGCTGATACCCCGAGAGACGCGACGGTTGCCAGAAACTTCGGCGCTGAAGGTATCGGTCTGTGTAGAACAGAGCATATGTTCTTCGAAGAAGAGAGAATCCCCGTCGTTAGACAAATGATTGTAGCCAAGACAAAGGAACAGCGCGAAATAGCTCTTGAAAAACTTCTCCCAATGCAGCAGGAAGACTTTGTTGGACTATTCAAGGCAATGGAAGGTTATCCTGTTACAATCAGACTTCTCGACCCACCTCTTCACGAGTTCCTACCGAAGGAAGACGAGGACATCAAAGCCCTTGCGGAAGAAATGGGACTCTCCTACGAAGAGCTCAAGGCAACTGTTGAAGAACTCCACGAGTTCAACCCGATGATGGGACACAGAGGCTGCCGTTTAAGTATTACATATCCAGAGATCGCTGTCATGCAGACCAAAGCAATTATCGGTGCAGCCATTCAGGTGCTCAAAGAAGAAGGAAAAACGGTCATTCCTGAAATAATGATTCCTCTTGTTGGTCACATTAACGAACTGAAGTATCTCAAAAAGATAATTACCGAAACCGCCGATAAGATGATAGAAGAAGCTGGTGTGGATCTGCAGTACAAGGTGGGAACAATGATCGAAATTCCAAGAGCTGCTCTCACTGCAGACGAAATAGCAACCGAAGCTGAATTCTTCAGTTTCGGAACAAATGACCTCACACAGATGACCTTCGGATTCAGCCGTGACGACTACGGAAAGTTCGTAAAAGAATACATAGAAAAGGGCATTCTCGAGGTTGATCCATTCCAGAAACTCGACAGAACTGGTGTCGGCCAGCTCGTTAAGATGGGTACCGAAAAGGGCAGGTCAACAAGACCAAACCTGAAAGTTGGTATCTGTGGCGAGCACGGAGGCGAACCCTCTTCAATTGAATTCTGTCATATAACCGGTCTCGACTACGTGAGCTGCTCTCCTTACAGAGTACCCGTTGCAAGACTTGCCGCTGCTCAGGCAGCAATAAAGCATGGTAAATAATGAACACTATTGCCGCGACTCCAATGCGGGTCGCGGCTTTATTTTTTTGGAGGGTTGATGATGCTGGAAGCGATCCTTAAATTCGTTAGCTCAACGGGGTTCGCACATATTTCGTGGCAAAACCTCGTTATGTTTGGAATCGCCGGCGCACTTTTGTACATCGCCGTTGCAAAAGAGGCCGAACCTCTTCTTCTTATCCCCATTGCCTTCGGAATGATTCTGGCCAACATCCCAAACGAGGTAACCGGTCTTTTCGATCCGGGAATGGGACTCATGTGGTTCATTCAACAGGGCCTCTTCAAAGGATTCTATCCCCCTCTTATCTTTCTGGGCATCGGTGCCCTCACAGATTTTTCTTTTATGCTTGCCAATCCAAAGACTATATTCCTCGGCGCAGCAGCCCAGGTGGGAATTTTTGTGACCTTCATAGTTGCAAGATTGATGGGTTTCTCTTTTGCTGACGCCGCGTCAATAGGTATCATCGGTGGTGCTGATGGTCCCACATCGATCTACGTTGCATCCCAATTCAACTCTCCCTATCTTTCGATAATCGCCATCGCTGCATACTCTTACATCGCCCTTATCCCCGTCATACAACCACCGATAATGAAACTTCTTACCACCAAAAAAGAAAGAAAGATAAAGATGGGTATGCAGTTAAGACACGTTTCAAAGCTCGAACGAATGATCTTCCCAATTGCCAGCACGATAATAATCGCGCTACTCGTTCCAAAGGCATTACCTCTTATTGGCATGTTGATGCTGGGAAATTTCCTGCGCGAATGTGGGGTGGCAAAATGGCTGGTAGAAGCGGCTTCCAAGTATATTGAATATACCGTTATAATACTTTTATGTCTCTCAGTTGGCGCGACCGCGGAAGGAAGAGTTTTTTTGTCTTTGAACAGCTTAAAGATTGTTGGGCTGGGAGCAGCGGCTTTTATCATCGCTACTGCTTCTGGTATTATATTCGCGAAGGTGATGAATCTTTTCAGTAAACATAAAGTCAACCCGTTGATAGGTGCAGCCGGGGTATCTGCCGTTCCTGATTCAGCAAGGGTTGCACAGCGTGTGGCACAAAAGGACGATCCAACTAACTATATCTTAATGCACGCTATGGGACCGAATGTAGCTGGAGTAATAGGTTCTGCAATAGCAGCAGGTGTTTTTCTATCCATAATTGGTGTCTAATGGAGGGTACGCTTGATGGCGGAGAAAAAGAAATATGACATTATTTTCAACCATTCCTATTGTAAGATGTGTGGAATATGTTACTGGATATGTCCAACCAAAACTATCACTCGTGGAGAACTGGGAAAACCACTCGTTCCCGATCCCGACACTTGTATTGGTTGCTTGATATGTGAAAATGCCTGTCCGGATTTCGCGATAAACGTTGTCGAACGTGAGGCGGTGAAAGAGAATGGGTAAATTTGTACTCCTGCAGGGGGATGAAGCCTGTGCACTGGGTGCTATAAAAGCTGGGTGTAGGTTCTTTGCCGGTTATCCCATTACACCCGCAACTGAAATAGCGGAAACCATGTCTAGGGAACTCCCAAAGGTTGGTGGAACCTTCATTCAAATGGAAGATGAAATAGCCAGCGCAGCGGCAATCGTTGGTGCTTCCCTGGCCGGTCAAAAATCAATGACAGCTACAAGCGGGCCTGGCTTTAGCTTAATGCAGGAAGTGATAGGATACGCTTCTATGACCGAAACCCCTGTGGTCATAGTGGATGTTCAGCGCGGTGGCCCTTCAACAGGGATGCCAACAAAACCCGCTCAGGGAGATATCATGCAGGCTCGATGGGGAACACATGGGGATCACCAGATAATCGCTTTGTATCCGTCAACGGTTGAAGAAGTTTATAGATACATAGTTACTGCTTTTAACTACGCAGAAAAATACAGAACTCCAGTCATTTTCCTTATGGACGAGATTCTCGGTCATATGAGAGAAAGTATCTATCTACCACCTGATTCCGAACTTATCTCATTGAAGAGAGTCAGCGAAAAAGAAATAGAAGATGACGAACTTTTCCATCCCTTCAAAGGTGATGATTTAATGCTCACTGCCCCACTTGTCGAAATGGGAAAAACCAAGTTCCATGTATCCGGGCTTGTACACGACGAATCCGGTTTCCCTGTGGGGGCCCCCCTTGATGCCGACAGGCTTTTGCGCAGACTTGACCACAAAATCAGGTTGCACGCTGATGAAATCGTAAAATACGACGAATATATGGTTGATGACGCAGAAATTCTCGTTATTGCTTATGGTTCCGTAGCCAGAAGTGCTATCAGAGCAGTGCGGATTGCCAGAGAAGATAAAATAAACGTCGGTTTATTCAAACCGATTACAATCTGGCCGTTCCCCACAACAAGGTTAAGACAGCTGCTAAAAAAAGTCAGTGCGGTTATAATCGCTGAGATGAATCTCGGTCAAATAGTCTACGAAGTGTCAAGGGTGAACAGAAGAACCAATACGCAAATTGAATTGCTCAGCAAAGTAAATGGTGAGCTGATAAGCCCACAGGAAATACTGGATGTAATCGCCAAAGTTAAGTCCTCCATTCTGGACCTATGATGAGTTAGATCGCAACATACAAAAGATGTTGAAAACAGTTCTTAATAGTTTTGAAAAACGTTTCGCTGTGTGATAAAATGGTTTAGGAGTTGTGTGTAAATCCGTAAAGGCTTACCGTGTAAAGCACGGGAGTTTGAGCATATTTGAGATCGGGATTCTCGATCGTTTAGCCTAAAAGCTTCTCACTCCAATGAGAAGTAATTTACACCGATTTCATGCAAAAGGAGGCAGTCTGGATGGAGGTTTTGAAAGTCAGTTCTAAATCAAATCCCAACAAAGTTGCTGGTGCTATTGCTGGTGTTCTTTCGAAAGACGATCAGGTCGAACTTCAGGCCATCGGTGCAGGTGCTGTTAATCAGGCAGTCAAAGCGGTGGCAATCGCTTCCAGATTTCTAAGTGAGAAGGGTACGGAAGTCTTTATGATCCCTGGATTTGTAGAAATCCAGATTGGTGACGAAATGAGAACAGGAATTACTTTGAGGGTGGTCGCAAAAAAAGACGAGGCTGAAAAAACAGGCGAATAATAATATTGATGAAAGATAGCCACTGTTCCCGAATACATAGAGGGAAAAACAAGCTCCGTTCATTGAAAAAGGTGTGTGTAGTTTGGACTAAATCATTAGCGGCATATAAGCCGCCGGGTTGTTGTGGAAATTGCGGAGCGTTGTGTTTACAAGGTTTAGGATTATACGGCCGTTAAAACTAAACACATCTTTTGTCGAATAAGGAATGATTCGCTATTTACAAAGCAAGGAGGAAAGATGAAAAAACTTAACGTTGGTGGACAGGCCGTTATTGAAGGTGTGATGATAAAAGGTAAGAGAACGGTTGTGTCTGTTCGTGACCCTGATGGAAATATCGTTACAAAAAGTATTGAGGGGGCCGTTAAGAACCGGTCCCTCTTTTCTATCTGGTTTCTCAGAGGAATAATTGTTCTTTACGAAGCCCTGTACATAGGCACCAAAGCTCTTGGAATATCCGCTGAGATAAGTGGAGAAGGTGAATTGACTAAAAAGGATTTCGTTGTGACATTCATCATAGCCTTTGTCATGGCTATAGGTATGTTTGCACTGGGGCCTTTGTTGCTGGCTCAACTGCTTGTCCCCAAAAGTAACGCTGGAATTTTTGCCCTGGTAGAGGGACTCATAAGAGGAGCATTTTTCATCGCCTATGTCTGGGTTATTTCGTTGTTCAAAGACGTTCAGAGAGTCTTTCAATATCATGGTGCCGAACATAAGGCGGTTTACACCTACGAAAACAATGAGGAATTAACCGTCGAAAACGCGCGCAAGTATTCAACGCTGCATCCAAGGTGTGGAACGAGTTTTCTGATTTTAACACTCTTTTTCGCCATCATTGTGTTCGCCATTCTTGGAGCTTTTGTAGAGTTGAATTTTCTCGGAAAATTTATAACGAGGATTATTTTCATTCCCATTGTGGCTTCGTTAACCTATGAATTTCAAAGGTTGACAGCAAAAATAATCAAAACCCCCTTTGGTAAAATTCTTGCAGCTCCTGGTTTGTTATTCCAAAGAATAACAACAAAAGAGCCAGATGACAAGCAACTGGAAGTAGCTCTAACCGCTGTGAAAGAATCTCTAAAAGACGATTAAGTTTCTTCCATTAAAACAACGGTGCCTGGACGGCACCGTTGTTTTTTTGAAATGTTTTATTTTTAAGTCAAGTATGAGGCTTTTTCACATGATATAATCATTGCAAAACCACATAAGGAGGGAAACAATGGAGAAACTCGGCACACGATATAACCCCTCTGACCTTGAAAAAAAATGGTATAACTACTGGCTGGAAAAAGGTTACTTCAAACCAAAGGGAAAAGGTGACTCATTCACAATCGTTATTCCACCACCAAATATAACTGGTAGCATCCACATGGGTCATGCCCTTAATCTCACCCTGCAAGATATTTTAATCAGGTATAAAAGGATGAGAGGTTTTAATACGTTATGGGTCCCGGGTGAAGACCATGCGGGAATAGCTACACAGAATGCTGTTGAGCGTTCCCTCGCTTCGAAAGGAATCAATAGAGAGGAACTTGGAAGAGAGAAATTTCTCGAAGAAGTCTGGGACTGGGTAAATACGTACAGAAAACGAATTGTTACTCAAATAAAGGCGATTGGTGCATCGTGCGACTGGTCAAGAGAGAGATTCACCCTGGACGAAGGTTTGAGTAAGGCTGTTCGTAAGGCCTTTGTTACCCTTTATAAAGAAGGGCTCATCTACAGAGGAAAATACATCGTTAATTGGTGTCCACGCTGCAAAACAGTCCTCTCGGATGAAGAAGTGGAACATGAAGACGAGAAAGGTGCATTTTATTACATCAGATATCCCCTGAAAGACGAAGAAAGTTACGTGATCATTGCAACCACAAGACCTGAAACGATGCTTGCAGATACCGCCGTTGCGGTACATCCTTCAGATGAACGCTATAAGGACCTTGTCGGGAAGACCGTGATTTTACCTCTCGTAGGAAGAGAATTACCGGTAATAGCCGATCATTATGTGGATCCTTCTTTCGGTACCGGGTGTTTGAAGGTTACTCCCGCTCATGACCCCAACGATTTTCAAATAGGTTTGAGACACAAACTCGATATAGTTGAGGTAATTGATAAAGACGCTAAGATAAACGAAAATGGCGGAAAATATGCTGGAATGGACAGATATGAAGCAAGGAAGGCTATCGTAAAAGATCTTGAAGAACAAGGGTATCTTGAAAAGATCGAATCAATGACTCATGCCGTCGGCAAATGTTACCGCTGCCATACAGTTGTTGAACCTTCTCTGTCTGACCAGTGGTACGTCAAAATCGGTCCCCTCGCTGAAAGGGCAAAAAAAGCCGTTGAAGACGGCGAAGTCGTTTTCTTCCCAGAACGCTGGAAGAAGGTTTACCTGAACTGGATGAACGAAATCAGAGATTGGTGTATTTCAAGGCAGTTGTGGTGGGGACACAGGATACCTGTCTGGTACTGTAATGATTGCGGCGAGATAATCGTCGAAGAAGATGATCCGACAAGCTGTCCTAAATGTGGTTCAAAATCCTTAAGACAGGATGAAGACGTTCTCGACACGTGGTTCAGTTCGCAATTATGGCCCTTCACGACCCTCGGATGGCCGGGAGAAACCGAAGATCTCAAAACCTTTTACCCAACATCTGTTCTCGTCACGGGGTTTGATATCATATTCTTCTGGGTAGCCAGAATGATAATGGCAGGCTACCACTTCACCGGAGAAAAGCCTTTCTCCGACGTTTACATACATCAACTAGTCAGGGACAAACACGGTAGAAAAATGTCAAAATCCCTTGGAAATGGTATAGACCCACTTGATGTTATCGAGGAATATGGAGCGGATCCAATGAGATTCACTTTGTCCATGTTAGCAGCCCAGGGAAGGGATATCAAACTCGATCCAAGGTTTTTTGACACTTATAAGCGCTTTGCCAATAAAATCTGGAACGCCTCAAGATTCGCAATAATGAACCTTGATAATTACGTACCGATAGAACTTACAGAGGAAACCCTTGAACTCGAAGATCGCTGGATTCTCTCCAGGCTTCAAAGAACCATTGAACAGGTCACAGATGCAATGGAGAATTACGATTTCAACATAGCCGCTAAAGCTATATACTCTTTCTTCTGGAATGAGTTCTGCGACTGGTACATCGAAACTGTCAAGCCGAGACTCCGTGAAAACGGAATGACAAAGCATGTCGCACAAAATGTTCTTGTAAAGGTTTTGGATCAATCCCTGAGGCTCCTGCATCCATTCATGCCCTTTATCACAGAAGAATTGTGGCAGAAGCTTCCAGTTGGCGGCGAAGCCATAATTATCAGTGACTGGCCGGCTGTGGATGATTCTTTGATTAATTCCCCCGCCGAGGAAGAGTTTGGAAGAATCATGAGTATAGTCAGAGGAATAAGAAACGTCAAAGCCGAAATGAATATCCCGCCGTCCACGAAGGTAAAGATTTATTACATAGGCACGGAACTTTCCAAACGTTCCTGTAACATCATATCCAATCTATCAAATTCCCATGAATTGGAACATAAAGCAGAAAAGGTCGCTGGAAGCGCAACTGCATACAGCGATGATAATTTGCACGTCTATGTGGAGCTTGTTGAGATTGACCTCGAAGCTGAATTGAAAAGGCTTGAAGCAAAATTGGCAAAAGAAGAGAAAGAATTGGAAAGGCTCGAGAAAAAACTTGCAAATAGGAATTTCGTCGAAAGAGCTCCGGAAGAGGTTGTTGAGGAAACAAAAGAAAAACTGAAAGCTGCCAAAAGCAATTGTGATAGGCTCAAAAAAATTATAGATGATTTGAAGTGACTGTTATGGAATACAGAGAAGCTCTGGAGTACCTTTATTCTTCGAGACCGTACGGAAAAATCAAGTACGGTCTCTTTCGTATTGAAGAATTGATGGAACGCCTGGGGAACCCTCAAGAAAGCTATCCTACCATACACATAACAGGTACAAACGGGAAAGGAAGTGTAGCAACGATACTCAAAGGGGTTCTCGAAGCCCATGGATTACACGTTGGTATGAATATATCACCGCATATCGTTTCCTTCAGGGAGCGAATTCAATTAGACAACAGGTACATAACAGAAGAAGAGGTATGTGAAACCCTGAAAGAAATTCTGCCAGCAATTGAAACGATGGATAAAAAAGGGCCAGAATATGCCCCGAGTTTCTTTGAGGTTGTAACCGCCATGGCCTTCCACTTTTTCAGAAAGAAAAAGGTGGATGTTGCCGTCATCGAAGTTGGCTTAGGCGGTAGATACGATGCAACCAATATCATTAAGAAACCTCTTGTTTCAGTCATAACAACTGTTTCTCTGGATCACAAAAACATACTGGGGAAGAACGAAGAAAAAATTGCTATTGAAAAAGCCGGGATCATCAAAGAAGGTGTTCCGGTTGTTTCAGGTGTAACACGTCCTTCCATTCGATATACAATCGAAGAAAAAGCCGGTGAAAAGAACGCTCCTTCATACTTTCTATGGAAAGATTTTCAGGTTGAGACGAAGGAATTAAAAATCAATGAAAACGTGTACAATTATTCTGGAGAGGAAACGTACCCCAACCTGGTCCTCTCTTTGAACGGTACCCATCAGGCAAGAAACCTGGCGGTAGCTATGAAAACCTTAGAGATCGCTTTTAATGGATTGAAAAAGAAGATCGATAATGCCAAACTGCGAGACAGCCTCAAAAAAACAAGCTGGCCCGGAAGGTTTGAGGTTTTAACCCATAAAAACAGGAAAATAATCCTTGATGGTGCTCATAATATCGACGGTGCTTATGCTCTACGGAACAGTCTTGAGATTTACTTCCCCGGTCAAAAGCTCGATATAATTTTCGGAAGTCTCGATGACAAAGACTACGAAAGCGTGATTTCAATTCTTGCACCTATCTCCGGGAAAGTTGTCGTAACAAAGGTTCCGAGTCACAGAAGCATAAATCCCGAGCGGGTGCGGGAAATATGGAAAGTGTACCACGGTAATGTTGAGTTTATAACGGAACCGGATAGAGCCTTTGAAAAATTTTTCAACAGCACACAAAATACTTTACTCATCACGGGTTCTCTGTATCTGGTGAGTTATCTTAGAAATCTAATCGTTGAGGGAGTTGGAGATATTGATAAAAGGCGTTGAAGGAGAAATAACAGAGATATCCGGAAACGAGGTCACACTGAAGGCAGGACAGTTCTATCTGAACATTCTGTGTTCGACCAATACAATAAAGGAACTTTCACTGTCGGCAAAGGTTCATCTTTTGACGTACCTTTCTTTCTCAGCCGACAGGGCCCCTGAAATATACGGCTTCAAAGACCGTGCGGAATATAACGTCTTTTTAATGCTGTTAAAAGCGAATAAGATAGGCCCAAAAATGGCTTTGAAAATTCTCTCTGCAACTTCTCCGGAAATGCTTCAGAAGATGATAGCGTCAAAAGACATTTCCGGGCTTTCCAGATTGCCAGGATTAGGTAAAAAAACCGCCGAAAGGCTGGTTAGTGAACTTTACGATCTCGTAAAAGACTATGCGGTAGAGTTCCCGAAAGAACTGAGTGACGTTTCTGAAGACGCGGTCGGCGCGCTGACCGCTCTGGGATTCGATATGACAAGCGCCAAATTGGCTGTAAACGAGGTCCTGAAAGAGCAAACGGTAGAAAATACCCAGGAATTGGTAAGGAAAGCTCTGAGAAAACTAAATAAGACCCGGTAAAACATCTGCTTCCGCTGATTTATCATTTGAATTATACTGTTAATAGGGGGGATGTGAGATGACCGCAATTATTTTAGCGGCAGGACTTGGAAAAAGGATGAAATCCGAAATCCCGAAGGTGGTACACTCCATTCTCGGTTTACCAATGATAAATTGGGTTCTGAGAGCGGTCAAAAAAGCAGGAATAGAAAACATTATAGTAGTTACAGGATATAAAGCCGAGATCGTCGAAGCACTGTTACCTGAGGATGTTAAGACCGTAAGACAGGTAAAACAGCTTGGAACCGGACACGCTGTCATGGTAGCCCAAGATGCTGTCATGGATGATGAGGTCATAGTACTCACGGGTGACGCACCGTTAATATCCCCTGAAACCCTCATAAACCTATATAAAATAAGGCGCGAAAAAGATTACGACGTTGTCGTCGCAAGTACCTTTCAAGAGGACCCAACAGGATACGGAAGAATAGTGAGGGAAAATGGTAAGCTCAGAATCATAGAAGAAAAAGACGCTTCTGAGGAAATAAAGAGAATCAAAGAAATAAACAGCGGTATTTACGTTTTCAAAAGTGACTTTTTAAAAGACGCGTTGAAGAAAATTAACAATAACAACAACCAAAAAGAATACTATCTAACTGATACAGTTGCCCTGGCTGAAAAAGCCACGGCACATGTGATCGAAGACCCAACGGAGGTCCTTGGTGTTAACAACCGGGTACAACTCGCTGAGATCCAAAAGATAGCGCAAAAAAAGATAAATGAGAGGTTGATGCTAAACGGCATAACAATTGTGGATCCCGACACAACATATATTTCACCTGATGTTGAGATTGGACAGGATACGGTTATTGAACCCATGACCTTCATACTCGGGAAAACAAAAATAGGTAATAATTGCCTCATTGGACCAATGACCAGGATCATCGATTCAAGCATCGATGACAGCGTCTCAATCATAAGGTCTGAGGTGGAACAGGCTATCATAAAATCAGGAGCACGGGTAGGACCTTTTTCAAGATTGAGACCCGGAACAACGCTTCTGGAAAACACGAAGATAGGAAATTTTGTTGAAGTCAAGAAATCTACCATAGGTCGCAATAGTAAAGCACAGCACCTCACATATCTTGGAGACGCTACAATCGGAGAAGATGTAAATATTGGTGCTGGAACGATAACCTGCAACTATGATGGTGTTCGCAAACATCAGACCATCATTGAAAATAACTCTTTCATAGGAAGTAACTGTTCTCTTGTCGCCCCGGTAAAAATCGGCGAGGGTTCAGTTGTTGGTGCTGGTTCGGTTATTACCGATGATGTTCCACCATATTCTCTAGCCCTTGGAAGAGGAAGGCAGGTAATCAAAGAAGGTAGATATAAAAACAAGGAGAAAGGGGAATAATTATGCCTTTTCAGCCAAATGAAATGAAGGTTTTTTCCGGTTCCTCAAACCGGCAGCTTGCGGAGAAAATTGCGAAATATATAGGAATAGACCTCGGAAAATGTGAAGTTGAGAGATTTGCTGACGGGGAAATTAACATAAGGGTAGATGAAACGGTTAGAGGTCACGACATTTTTATTATCCAGCCAACCTGCCCTCCGGTAAACGAAAATCTGATGGAACTCCTCGTAATGATGGATGCGTTGAGAAGGGCTTCCGCAAAAAGCATTACAGCTGTGATCCCTTATTATGGTTATGCGCGCCAGGATAGAAAAGCAAGGGGACGGGATCCTATAACAGCGAAGCTTGTAGCAAACCTTCTCACCATTTCCGGGGCTTCAAGAATAATGACCATCGATCTGCACGCCGAGCAAATACAGGGTTTTTTCGACATTCCCGTGGATAATCTATGGGGGTTCCCGATCTTCAAAAGACACCTCGAAGAAAAAACGGATATCTCCAAAAATAACTTAGTCGTGGTTTCTCCTGATATCGGTGGAGTAAAACGCGCAAGCAAATTCGCTGAAAGGCTTGGTGTTCCTCTTGCAATATTGGACAAAAGAAGACCAAAGGACAACATCGCAGAAATCGTTCACGTAATTGGTGAGGTGGAAAACAGGACAGCTGTAATCTTTGATGATATAATAGACACCGGTCGCTCGTTGGTGGAAGCGGCGAAAATGATAAAAAATAAAGGCGCAAACAAGGTTTATGCGTGTGCTACACACGCCGTTTTATCAGGAAAAGCAAAGCAGTTAATCTCAGATTCACCCATTGAAAAGGTTTTTATAAGCGATACCATTCACCATCCCGAACTCCCTGAAAAGTTTGAAGTGGTTTCTATCGCTGGTTTGCTTGGTGAAGCGTTAATGAGAGTAAGAAAGAATCTTTCAGTAAGTATTTTGTTCAGATAGAGGAGGGATTCAGATGCACGAAGTAAGGTTACCTGCAGAAAAGCGTGATACTTCTGTCAAAGCAAAGGACCTTTTGAAGAACGGTAAGATTCCTGCTGTTGTCTACGGACCTGATGTAGAGTCTTTCCCGATTTCTGTGGACAAAGTTGAGGTTATGAGACATATCAACCACATCGTTGAAACGACCCCCATCGTTTTCGAGATCGAGGAAAACGGTGAAAAAAAAGAATACCACGGATTCCTGAAAGCTGTGCAGCGTGACAGAGTAAGCGATGCAATCATCCACATGGATTTCTATATCCCCGCAAAAGGGCACAAAATGGAAATCCACATACCTATCCATTTCATCGGTAAAGCAAAGGGTGTCGAAAAGGGTGGTATTCTTGAGCACATAATCACCCATTTGCCCGTTGAAACACTCCCAAGTACTATAGTAGAAGCTCTTGAGGTTAATATAGAGCACCTTGATCTTGGAGACGTTTTAAGGGTCAAAGACATTCCACTCCCAGAGGGTATGAAGGTACTCGCTGATCCTGAAGAGCCTGTCGTTGTTATCGAAGTACCACGCTCTATGCTGGCAGAGGGAACCGCTGCCGAGAAGGAAGAGGAAGCGGAACCTGAAGTCATTGAAAAGGGAAAGAAAGAGGAAGAAGAGGAATAAATGCTGGTCTTTATTGGACTGGGTAATCCTGGCCCACGTTATGTTCTCACACGGCATAACGTGGGCTTTCTCTTCGTGGACGAGTTACTGAAGAAATTTCAAATTGGAAGTAGTTACAGAGCAGAAACCTATGAAGCTTTCAAATTAAAGTCACAATCACCTGCAATCGCTGTCAAGCCTCTCACCTATATGAACAACAGCGGGATCGCCGTAAGGGATCTAATCCGCGATTTTGGATTGTCTCAGAACGACAGGCTTATCGTAATTTATGATGATGTCTGGATACCACTCGGCCGCCTGAGGATCAGGGAACGCGGAAGTGACGGGGGACACAACGGGGTAAAATCAATCATATCTTCTCTTGGAACCCAGGAATTTTCCAGAATCAGGATTGGAATCGGTCCCAAGCCTGATGACATTGACATGGTTTCCTATGTTCTCGGGGAATTTACAGATTCCGAATTAAAGGTATTGTGGAAAGTTCTTGATCTCGCGATATCAGCCGCTCAAGAGATGTTCGCTGCGGATTTTAAGAAAGTCATGTCCCGCTACAACTCTATAGGGGTGGAGTAGACTTATGAGGTTCAACCTGAAAGCTCCCTTTGAACCAAGGGGGGATCAACCCGAGGCGATAACCAGGTTGGTGGAAGGTTTAAGGCGAGGAGACAGGTTTCAAACTCTCCTTGGAGTCACGGGTTCAGGTAAAACCTTTACCATGGCCAGTATTATAGAACGGGTTCAGCAACCGGCTTTGGTTATCTCCCCCAATAAGGCACTGGTAGCTCAGCTTTACAGGGAGTTCAGGAGCTTTTTCCCTGAGAACAGGGTTGAACTCTTTATCAGTTACTATGACTACTATCAGCCAGAAGCCTATATTCCTACCAAAGACCTTTATATCGAAAAAGATGCAGATATAAATGATTTGTTGGCAAGAATGAGAATCTCCGCACTGAAATCCGTGCTGACACGCAAAGATGTCGTTGTTGTTGCCAGTGTCTCCGCTATTTACGCCAGTGGAGACCCCAGGGATTTCCAGGAGCTGAACATATCACTGGAAATAGGTCAGAGGATTCCCAGAAATGAACTTGCCTTAAAACTAGCAAGTATACAGTACTCACGATCTGAAGACATCTCAAGTGGAGGTGTTTTTCACCTCCGGGGTGATGTTGTTGAGATCTTCCCTCCTTATGAAGACTATGGTATAAGAATATATTTCTTCGATGATGAAATCGAGCGAATTATTTCCTTCGATCCAATGAACAGGAAAACTCTCGAGGAGTTTGATAGGATTATCATATACCCTGCCAAAGAATTCGTCACCACCGAAGAAAAGATAAAGCATGCGGTCAAGGAGATCGAAAGAGATCTGGAATTACGTGCGAAAGAACTGGAGAAGAACGGCAAATATCTTGAAGCACAGCGTTTAAAACAAAGAACCCTGTACGATCTTGAAATGCTAACAACCCTCGGTTACTGCTCTGGCATCGAAAACTATTCGCGGTATTTCGATGGAAGAAAACCCGGTGAACCACCCTACACAATTTTAGACTATTTTGATAAGAGCGAAATGATCGTATTCCTGGATGAATCACATATAACCGTTCCACAAATCAGAGCTATGTATCATGGTGACCATTCTCGAAAGAAGAACCTTGTGGAATACGGATTCCGCCTTCCGTCAGCTTTTGATAACAGACCTCTCACATTTGAGGAGTTCTTAGAAAGTGTTGGACAGATAATTTTTGTGTCAGCCACTCCGGGAGATTACGAACTGAGTGTTTCCACTCAGATTGTTGAGCAGCTCATAAGACCAACCGGTTTGATCGACCCGGAGGTGGTTGTCAAACCTACTCAAAATCAGGTAGATGATTTCATAGAAGAAGTACAAAAGGTAATAGAAAGAGGTGAACGGGCACTTGTTACGGTACTGACAAAAAAGGCTGCCGAGATGTTCAGTGCTTACCTCAACGAACTCGGTATAAGAGCTGAATACCTGCATTCAGAACTCGATACGGTTGAAAGGGTTGAGGTACTGAAAAAACTAAGGGAAGGCAGCGTTGATGTGGTTGTCGGCGTAAACCTGCTCAGGGAAGGGCTCGACCTACCTGAGGTCTCCCTTGTTGCTATAATGGATGCGGATAAAGAAGGTTTTCTGCGCTCAGAAACGACCTTAATTCAAACCATAGGAAGGGCAGCAAGAAATATCAACGGGAAGGTCCTGCTGTATGCTGACAGGATAACAAATTCCATGAAACGTGCCATCGAAGAGACTAATCGGAGAAGAATGAAACAACTCATGTATAATATAGAACATGACATAAAACCTGAGAGTATCGTTAAACCCCTGTACGAAAATATTTTTGAAGAGTTTGCTGACAACGAAGAAAAGATAGAAATCGCCAAAAACACCTACCTTGATGGCATTCTTGCGTTGAAAGAGGATCTTGAAGCTGAAGAATACCTTGCACTACTGGAAGAAGAGATGTGGAGGGCCTCAAGTGAACTACGTTATGAGGATGCAGCGATGTTACGTGACGAGATGCTCAGAATCAAGCGAGAAACAAAGAAAGACAACATTTAAGGGGCTGATCATATGAAAATCGTCGCTACAAACAAAAAAGCACGCTTTCAGTACCATATTCTCGAGACCTATGAAGCAGGTATACAGCTACTGGGAACCGAGGTTAAATCCTTAAGAAATGGTTCAGCTTCCATATCGGAAGCTTTCTGCAAGTTTGAGGACGGAGAGCTCTTTCTAATAAACGCAAACATTAGCCAGTATAGTCATGGAACACACTGGAACCACGATCCTTTAAGGAAAAGGAAACTTCTTATGCATAAAAGGGAGTTGCTTCGAATCGCTCAAAAAGTCAAAGAACGTGGATTGACACTGATACCTACAAAAATATACTTCAACGACAAAGGTATCGCGAAAGTGGAGATTGCCCTGGCAAAAGGAAAACGGCTTTACGACAAACGTGAAGATATAGCGAAGCGTGATCTGGAAAGGCGTCTTAAAAGGCGTGTTGACTATTGAAAACAACACCCATCGAACGATTTTAGGTATCAACCTGTCGAAAATATGAGAACAGTGGTTATGATCAATAGACTGGGGGTGTTTTTGTGAGGAAAACTATTTTCCTGGTTTCGTTCCTGCTTGTAATCGTTGCTTCTTTTGCTGGCATTTTGGAACTCGCACCAATGCTACCATCAGATTCTCAGATGATAATAGTGGTAGAAAACCTACCAGGTTCGTACGCGCAATTCAAAAAGCTGACTCTTGGCGACAGCTTGCTCAACCAGCTGGCTCTGGAACAGACAATAAGTCAGCAGATAGAACTGGTTGCTTACAACAATGGTGTTGATCCTTCATCGGTGTATGCAGCGTTGTCCGGTGACCTGGCAATTGCTTCATGGGCTACCTCCGAAAATGAATACAAAATGATAATAATTCTTGGCCCTATAAATAATCCCAAAAGTGTTGCTTCCGCTCTAAAAAAGGTGCTCGATTTCTTTTTACCCTTTGAATTTGAAATACTGGTCGACTCGAACTATCTGTTTATTGGTAATGTTACCGAATATGCCAATTTGAAAAAAGGCATTTCCGTTGATGCATTGACTGGTGATCTCGAACCCGGCATTTCTTATTTATATATGCGCAACACCGACATCCTTTCAAGAATGTCCTTCAGATACAGTGACAACCTCCTATTAGGCCAGGGCTACACAATACCTCTATCCGATAAAGCGAAAGAACAAGTCAAGACGCTCTTCTCAGGAATGTCAATAAACGATCTGGAAGAGCTACCACATCTACCTCTTGCTGGATTCATGTTCCGTGCAAATGACCTTCCGGAAGCTGAAGAACTTTTATCCACACAATTGAATTTCTCTCTCATGTCCGAAAAATTGGGCATCTCACAGGATATCCTGAAAAGCATTTCCAGGAATTTAACCGGCACAATCCTCGTTGATATAGATCTCCCCATGGAAGAACTATTTAACAACCTCTTCGCTGCCCAACAATCAAATGGAAACGCTAACACCGCCCCTACTCTCCCCGTTAAAACCATAAGCCGCATCGGATATATGGGAACTCTCGAAGAAGTTAAAAACGCGCTATCTGCCAAAGAAGTGGATGTCACTATCAATGAGGACGTGCTGAAGACCGATAAAAATGTGTTCATATGGAAAAACAACAGATGGCTTTATACCTCAAATCTCGATAAGTCTGAAGCCTATTCTGCTCTTGACAATTCAACGCCTTACACACAAAGTTCTCTGTATCAAAGTTTTTTGAAACTTATGGCAAAAGATAGGTTTTTAACCTTCTTTATGGATACAGGCTATATACTTTCAGCACTCTTCGGTACGGAAATACAAAGTGGAATAATGTCAGCGGCATGGTATTCAGATGTAAACACCCGGATTGAAGGACTAATGGTTATTAAGTAGTAAAAAAAGCCCCCAACAGGCTGAGCGGAGAGCGGATGGGGGCAAGGAACATCTCGTAAAAAATTATACCATCTTCTCCGAAGATAGTCAAGCGTATACTGAGGTGGTCTCTATGAGGGTAGATCTTTTTCTTAAAAAGAACAGAATCATAAAAAGAAGAACCCTTGCCAAGCAAGCGGTTGAAAAAGGCTACGTTCTTAAAAACGGCCACACAACCAAACCCGGAGTAGCCCTGAAGCCCGGAGACGAGCTAAAAGTTATTTTTTCAAATAGAGTTATATCGTTGAAAGTTACCGAGGATTTCAGTGCAGAAATCATCGAAGAGGTCAGGAGATGAATTCTCCTGACCTTATTTTATGAACGTCTCCACGCTCGTCCATAATTGTCATATAGTCTGAGGCTATTTTCAATATCGTTCCCTTTATCTTCATTCCGGAATTGAGACTAACAGCAACTACGTCACCTTCGCGATATGCCAGATATTTCTTCCATCTTCTCGTTAGATAGCCGCTCTTTTTTTTCATTACATATCGGCTCCTCAAAGCATCAATTTTTTTCAACAAAATAGCCAGCAACAAAGATACATCCATTTCCTTTCCTATAACATCTTTCAAGGAAATACCCGTTTCTTTCAATTCTTCGGGCAGATCATTGTTCACGTTTAGACCGATCCCCGCAACGATACCGGCAATTCTGGTGCCTTTGAAAATCACTTCTGTTAAACTTCCTGCCAGCTTTCTGTCGGAAACAACAATATCATTTGGCCACTTTATTTTTGCCGGGCAGCCGATTCTCTGAAGGGTCTCGACAACGGCAACTGAGATGACTTTGGTGTAGAGATTTGGATCCCTTAACAAGCGTGGTTTGAACACTACCGAGAACCACAGTCCCCCTTTTGGGGAAATCCATCGTCTCTTGAATCTCCCGTATCCACCCGTTTGTTCCAGAGCCCAAACAACACTTCCGGACGGCAGCTTATCTATGTTCGAAATGGCATATTTGTTGGTGGATTCAAGTACTGAAAAAGATATCAGTTTCTCTCCTACTTTCATTTCATCAACCCCTTGGGGTCATTTCCGGAAATTCCTTCACATGCACATCGAGTTGGGGGAAGGGGATGGATATTCCTTTTTCTTTCAACTTGCTATAAATTCTTTCTGCAACAGCATTTTGAACATCAAAGTAGTTTTTCCTTTCAAACCAGAAATAAAGCCTGAAATCAATACTGGAAGACTTGAATCCATCGAAAACGACAAAGTTAGAAACACCCGTTTGCACTATCATTTCCTCCTCATCGAGGACCTCCTGCAGGAGTTTCAACGCAAGACCTATATCCGTCTCGTAAGGAAGAGCCACAGTCATCTCCATACGCCGAATATTTCCGGGCCAGTAATGAACGATTGGATTGGTCCAGACGATCTTATTTGGTATCAGAACCTTCTTTCCATCGAATGTTCTGATGTGGGTGTGGTTTATATTGACCTGCTCAACTATGCCAACATCATCCCCGACTTTTACAACGTCGCCTTCCTTTATCGTACGGCCAACCAGAAGGAAGAGCCCCGAAGCAAGGTTTTCCAGCGGTTGCTGAAGGGCAAACCCAACAATGATCCCGCTAACACCTATTCCCGTAATTATTGGTACGAGATCTTCAAAGATGAGAGAAAGGATTATCATCGCGGCTATGAGAAAGAAAACTATATTGAGTATCAATCGAACAGTATTGGGTGCCTTTAATGGAGTCCCTCTCTTTTCCGAAACTGCGGAGACAATCTTAAAAATCGTTTTTGAGATATAAAAGGATATGCCTAAAACAGCCAGACTCAATCCAATCTTTATAACAACGTTCACCCAGTTATTCATCAAAACCACCACTCTCAAAAACATTTTCCGGTCCCGGGAATTCCCCGTTCTTCACCTCTTCATTGTACTTCTTCAGGGCATCAACGATGTCCTTTCTCAGATTGGCGTATCTCTTGACGAATCTCGGCGAGAATTCCGTATTGATTCCCAGCAGATCATGCCATACAAGCACCTGCCCGTCACAATACCTACCAGCACCAATACCTATCGTAGGAACGCTGGTCTCTTCCGTAAGCTTTTTTGCTATTCCCTCAACAACCAGCTCGAGAACAATGGCAAACACTCCCGCTTCTTCCAATAGCTTGACGCCTTCCAATAATCGTTTAACACTTTTATCGGTCTTTCCCTGCACACGATATCCGCCTATTACGTTAACATGCTGGGGTGTCAACCCAAGGTGCCCCATCACTGGTATGCCAAAATCCACCAGTTTCTTCACAAGCCCCGCAACCTCGGCGCCGCCTTCAAGCTTCACAGCGTTTGCACCAACCTTAATAAAACGCCCGGCGTTTTCTATCGCCTTTTCTTCAGAAACCTGGTAAGACAAAAAGGGCATATCCGCTATAACAAAGGTGTTCGGCGCACCCCTTCTCACGGCCGAAACGGCGATAAGCATCTCCTCCATTGTCACCGGTAAGGTATTTTCATAACCGAGTATAGTATTACCATAAGAATCTCCAACAAGAATCATATCTATACCGGCTTCTTCTGCCATCTTAGCCTGAAAGTAACTGTAAGCTGTCACCATGGAAAGCTTTCGCTTGCCCTTTGAATTAATTATCTGCCTTATGTTCAAGGTTTCCCCTCCCCTTGAAACTGATTATCGTTTTGCTCAAAAGTTCGTAAAGTTCCGAAAGATCCTGTGATAGTTTTTTCAATTCCTCAGTTTCTTTTTTTATAGTTTCTACATCATTCCTGATCGCAGGGCCAGTTAGAGTACCTATCAGATCCTCGCTTTTGATCCTTTCAAGAATTACGGACGCATAGTTTGATACTATTCTACGCGCTGTTTCATCAGGCAGTCCCGCTTCAACATACAGTCGCCTCGAGATTTCAAACAGCACCTGCGTGAAATTGGCTGAAAAGACCGCGGCCGTATGGTAAAGAACCTTGTCTTTCTTCCCAATAATTGACACTGAAAGACTCGCTTTGTGCAAAAAATTTGTTAAAAATCTCAAGCCTTTTTCATTTCCTTCTATGATACAGTCCACATTTCTAATACGTCTCAAGGCTTTTTCAGGATCAGAAATCGATATATTAGGATGCAGGCTCCCAACACCCTTTCCAGCCTTTGCGGCTTCCTCAAAAAGAGCGCTACTGTGTGCACCGCTGAAATGAAAGAAATATTCGGGTGATGTATTTTGCTCCCATATTCTGAGGAAAACGTCCCGAATAGCGTCATCATTTACAGAGATGAATACTGCACCGGAAAGCTCTTTCAATAATTCCATTCCACCTGCAATGGCTCCCGGTACTCTTTTTGATAGTTCAACCGCTTTTTCAGGAATGCAATCGATAATGAATTTTACGGGATAACCAAGTCCTTTGAAAAAAATAGCAAACATTGACCCGGAACGACCTGCACCAACAAAGGATATCTCTTCGCTCACAAAACCTCGCCTCACATTCAGACCTTTCACAAAAGACTTTACCGGAGAAAAAAATATAATAACCCTTCTGATGATAGAATTATACAACGTGGGAAGAAGGTAAACTACCCTTTAGAACCCTGGAACATCTTCCAGAAAGGTTGTGAACGGTATGAAATGTAAGAAATGCGGAGCTCAGGCAATTATACATCTCAAACAACATAATATAGCTCTATGTGCGAAACATTATGAAGAGTTCTTTCTCTCAAGAGTGAAAAAGGCTATACACATGTTCAAGATGTTCGATAAATCCTCTAAAATTCTTGTCGCCGTATCCGGTGGCAAGGACAGCCTTGTTCTCTGGGACGTTCTTTACAGACTTGAATATCAAACCGAGGGACTCTATATAGATCTCGGTATCGGAAGTTATTCCGAAACGTCCAAAGAAAAAGCAAAAAGCTTCGCGAAATCAAGGAACCTCACCTTGCATATTGAAGATGTCAGGAAATACCTCCATGGACTTTCCACACCTGAAGCGGCATGGAAGATGCGTCGCAAAACCTGCTCTGTCTGCGGTCTTGTTAAACGCTATATCATGAATAAATTCTCCCACGAAGGCGATTATAAAGTAATCGCCACAGGGCATAATCTGGATGACGAGGCAGCCACACTGCTCGGAAACCTGCTTCACTGGCAAACCGGTTATTTGGGAAAGCAATATCCTGTACTTCCAAAAACTCATGAAAAACTCACTCCAAAGGTAAAGCCATTGATTCTTGTCACGGAGAAGGAGGTTGCCACCTTTGCCATTATGAAAGGAATAGAATACATCTTCGAGGAGTGTCCTTCCGCAAGGGGAGCTTCTTCTATCGTATACAAGAGACTGCTGAACGATCTCGAGTTATCGCAACCTGGCGCAAAACAACGGTTCCTCATGGATTATTATAAAAACAAAGGGATATTCGATAATGCCGAAGAAGATTCTGTCAAACTAAACGAATGTTCAAGGTGCGGTTATCCAACAACACAAGAAGTGTGTTCATTCTGTAAACTCACTGAACGCCTGGAGCAAAAGCTAAATGAAAAAAGAACATGATGTGATTCTCTTTCTGTCCTACATAATTATTTTAGTTTTCGGGCTGACCATTCTATACAGCGTAACATGGGGGAGGAGATTCTCCTATCTCTTTTACAGACAACTTTCCTGGGATATACTATCCGTCGGCGTGTTCTTCCTATTCAGCAGAATAAAAAGAAAATTCTGGGAAGACAACGCCGTTTATCTTTTGTTGCTTTCTTTTGGGTTACTCGTCGTTGTTTTATTGACACCACCCGTCGCAGGTGCAAACCGCTGGCTGGATCTTGGAATCGCGAGCTTTCAACCTTCAGAACTCGCAAAATTATCTATCGTTATGTTTCTCGCCTGGCTTTATACAAAGGACCAGACTCTGAAAATCGGAATAATCGGATTTTTTACAACCATTGCGGCTTCCTTTCTTGTTTTTATCGAACCGGACTTTGGTACAGCCCTCATGCTTTTCGCGTTGTGGTTCGTTATTACTTTTGTTAGTGCTAAATTTGACAGGCTCCTGATCGCTTCTTTCATCATCATAATAGCGGTTTCTCCCTTCGTGCTATTCTTTGGCTTGAAAGAATACCAGTTGAAGCGAATACTGAGTTTTCTCAATCCAGCAGCTTATTCAAGGGAGGCCGCTTACAATACAATCCAGGCAATGAGGGCAATAGGTTCCGGCGGATTCTCCGGAAAAGGGTTCTTACAGGGTGATATGAGCAGGTACGGGTTCGTTCCTGAAAATCATACAGACTTCATTTTCTCAGCCGTCGGGGAACAATTTGGTTTTTTGGGTTCCGTTTTGCTTATAGCACTCTATACCGTTCTGATATGGAGAATATGGAAGACAGCAAAAAACACCCATTCTGAATTCATGGCTCTCGTATCTACAGGCTTTTTAACCATTATTCTCTTCCACATTATCGAAAACATCGGAATGAATCTCGGGCTTTTCCCGGTCACCGGTATCCCCCTGCCCTTCATCAGCTACGGTGGCAGTTCTGCCCTTTTCTTCTCAGCACAGCTCGGCATGATATACGGAGCTTCTGAAAAAACTGCAAAGACATAGTTTTCCTCCACTTGCGCTATAATTGAAAAGAATAAAGAGGGGAGGTAGCGAAATGAAACTCGTAGAATCTGTTCCTAACTTCAGCGAAGGAAGAAGAAAAGAGGTTATTGAAGGGATAGTGAACGAAGCCCGTAAGATCAGAAGGGTATGGATACTCGATTATTCAAGCGACCCTGACCACAATCGTTCAGTGGTGACACTGGTGGGAGAACCTGAACCATTGCTCGAAGCACTTTTCAAGATGACAAAAAAGGCAGCTGAGCTCATTGACCTGAGAAAGCACACAGGCGAACACCCAAGAATGGGAGCAACTGATGTCATACCGCTTGTTCCCATAATGAATGTCACGAAAGATGAATGTATTAGCTTATCCAGGATCCTCGGCGAGAGAATCGGCAATGAACTCAATATACCTGTTTATCTATACGAACAATCCGCAACCTCACCCACCCGTGAAAACCTTTCTAACATAAGAAAGGGCGAATTCGAGGGCTTTTCTGAAAAAATAAAAATGAAAGAGTGGAAACCAGATTTTGGTCCTGACAAAGTTCACCCTTCCGCGGGTGTTGTTGCTGTCGGTTGTAGAGAGTTCTTGATAGCTTTTAACGTAAATCTTGGAACAGACAATATCGAGGTCGCGAAGAAAATAGCAAAGGCCGTCAGACATATAAGCGGTGGGTTCAGATACGTCAAAGCCCTGGGATTCAAACTCGAGGAAAGAAAGATCGTTCAAGTGTCCATGAACCTTACGAACTTCAAAAAGACACCAATTCACCGCGTTTTTGAAGTTATAAAACTGGAAGCTGAAAGATACGGTGTTCCCATCGTTGGTTCAGAAATTGTGGGACTCATCCCGCTGAATGCTCTGAGTTCCGTTGCTGATTTCTATCTCAGACTGGAAAAATTTGATTCCAGTACCGTACTGGAAAACAAGATTCTTCAGAAGATAGTAGAGGAGGAATGAGTGTGAGGGTTGACCTCACAATAACAAACCTTTCAGAAATAGTTTCTCCAAAAGGCAAACCACCTGTCTGCGGCAAAAATATGTCGCAGCTCTCAATTCGAAAGAATAAGAATATAGCTATAAAAGATGGAAAAATCGTTTATATTGGTTCTGAAATCCCCCCGGCTCTGCGAACAATAAACGCTAATGGCGCAATCGCCCTTCCGGGACTTGTGGATCCCCACACCCACATTCCATTTACCGGTAACCGGGCTCATGAGTTCATAATGCGGCTTCACGGAAAAAGCTACATGGAGATCATGCAGGCGGGAGGTGGCATATTATCCACTGTTAAGGCAGTAAGAAAGGCCTCACTCAAAGAACTTGTTTTAAGAGGAGCATATGCACTGAATGAGATGCTAAAGCTGGGAGTTACCACCGTTGAGGGGAAAAGCGGTTACGGGCTAGAAAAAACAGCTGAAATAAAGCAATTGAAAGCATTGAAATTATTAAACAAAGTTCAACTTGTTGACGTTATCCCGACCTTTCTTGGGGCACATGCTTTACCAGAAGAATTCGAAGACAAGAAGGAGTATCTAAATTACCTTTCCAACATGCTCAAGGATGTGAGAGAATATACTGACACGGTAGATATTTTCTGTGAAAAAGGAGTTTTCGAAGTCGAGGAATCGAGGGAATTCCTTGAAAGAGCTAAAGCCATGGGTTTCCGCTTGAGATTGCACGCCGATGAATTGGCACCCTCCGGGGCTGGTAAGCTCGCCGTTGAACTCGGAGCGGTATCCGCAGACCATCTCATATCCGCTGATGACGAAACCCTCGAGGCTATCTCTAAAAGTGCAACAACAGCTGTTATCCTTCCGGGAACATCTTTCTTTCTGAAAGAACGTTTCGCCAGAGGTAGAAAGATGATAGATCTGGGAAGTGCTGTTGCTCTGGCTTCTGATTTTAACCCTGGTTCGTGCAATATATACGATCCTTATTTGATCATGCACCTGGCTGTTACCCGGTGTGGCTTGGAAATCGAAGAAGCTGTCACTGCTTACACCATAAACGCCGCTCATATTCTGAACCTTTCTAACAGGAAAGGAAAGATAGAAGAAGGGTACGATGCTGACATTGTTTTATTGGGACTAAATTCCTATACTGAAATCCCTTACATGTTTTCACGAATTACTGTTGTTTCTGTAATAAAATCAGGCAGAGTGGTTTTCCATGAATCTTGAAATCTATCTAACGGGTAAAGTGAAAACCAAATTCATTTTAGAAGGTGTGGAACAATATCTAAAATGGATTAGACCATATCATAAAATTAAAATAACGTCTTTCCCTCTAGCCGGCAGCACATCGGCCAACAGGGATCAAATAAAGAAAAAAGAAGGCGAACGCTACCTCAAAGCGTTGCAAAATGAAAAGAACGTTGTTGTGCTTCACGAGCGCGGTGAAGAACTGAGCTCTATGGAATTTGCAACTTTTATAAAAAAGTGGCAAAATAGTGGTACGAGGAAGCTCATATTCATAATCGGAGGGCCTCTGGGGTTCAGTGATAACGTGCTTTCACAAAACTGGAAGAAATTATCGCTGTCACGAATGACCTTCACCCACGAAATGGCCCTTCTTGTCTTACTTGAACAGCTGTACAGAGCTGAAACTATAAACCGTGGAATGATTTATCATTATTGAAAAACAACCGATATTTTTTTGGAGGTGGAACAAGAGTGGAAGAACCTGCCAGTAGTGGTGATCCTTTATCTATTATCATTAATCTCATTTTTTTGATTTTCCTGCTGTTTCTTTCTGGGGTGTTTTCCGGTTCTGAGACTGCCCTCATGTCCGTCAGCAAGTTGAAATTGCGGAAGTACGCAGAAGACGAAAAAGATGACTCAAGAAAAGAAATGATAAACAAGTACATCGAACAACCAAACAAGATGCTGACAGCAATCCTTGTTATGAACAATCTCGTGAATATCCTTGCTTCAGCTGAGGCCACACTGTTAGCTCTTAAGTTGTTACCAGAAACGTCGGAGGGTGTTGCTGCTGCAGTCGTCACAGGTATAATGACCTTCCTGATACTCGTTTTTGGAGAAATTACACCGAAGATATACGCAAGGGAGAATACAGAAAAAGTATTTAATAGTGTTATAGGTCTCATTTCCTTTATTACGATCGTACTCAAACCTGTGATATGGCTTCTTGTGAGTCTATCGAATTTCTTCATAGTCATAATCGGGGGAAAATCAATGCGAGAGACGCCTTTTATCACTGAAGATGAGATCATATCCGCTGTTGATGTTGGACACAAAGAAGGTGTCCTTCAAGATCAGGAAAGACAGATGATGAAACGTTCGCTGGAGCTTAAGGATATTTCGGTAAGGGAAATCATGACACCAAGGGTTGAAATGGTATGCATGGAAGAGAATGAATCTCTTATGGATCTAATGAAAGTTGTCGAGGATGAGGGCTACTCGAGGATACCTGTTTATAGGGAAAACATTGACAGGATCGTGGGCGTTTGTTATGCCAAAGACCTTTTCAGGTACATCATCGATACCAATGACGAGAAAGAAACCCTTGAAAAAACTCCGGTAAAAGAGATGATGCGACAACCATATTTCGTCCCTGAGACAAAGAAAGTTGACGACCTTATGAAAGAATTTAAGGAACAGAAAATACACCTTGCGATTGTCGTTGATGAATACGGCGGAACCGCTGGATTGGTTACAATGGAAGACATTCTTGAAGAACTCACCGGTGAAATCCTGGATGAATACGATATCGAAGCCGAAGAAATTACCATCAAAAAGGTGGGTGATAATGTTTATATAGTTGATGCCATGACACCCATCAACGACCTTGAAAGGGAACTCGACGTAAAGTTCCCGGAAACAGAATATGAGACCATCGGGGGATACCTGCTTGAGATCCTTGAAAGGTTCCCGGAAATTGGCGAACGTATTGTGGTCGGAGATTTCATTTTTGAAATCCTTGCCGCAGGAAAAAAGAAGATCGAAAAAATCAGACTAATAGTAGATCGGGGGAAGAAAAATGTTGCAGAAAGACCTGGAGAAAAAACTGATAGAAATGGCAACAAAGGCTAAAGAAAGGTCCTATTCTCCTTATTCCAACTTTGCCGTTGGAGCAGCACTGCTGACAGAAGATGGCGAGATATTTCTCGGAACAAACATCGAGAATTCTTCTTTCGGCCTGACGATCTGCGCTGAACGTTCCGCGATCTTCTCGGCTGTTTCTTCCGGGAAACGGAAATTCAAAGCCATCGCGATAATAGGTTCACAGGATGACCCCACGCCACCCTGCGGGGCTTGCAGACAGGTTATGGCAGAGTTCGGAGATTTCGATGTAATTCTTGTGGGAAAAGAGAAAATCATCAGAACATCTGTTTCAGAATTGCTACCTTTACAATTCAAACTGAATGAGGATGAGTGATATCTATGGAAAAATCTCTGGGTTTTAAAACATATTTCGAAGGAAAAGTGGTAAAACTCGAAAAACACGAGGTAGAGTTAGAGAATGGTTCAAAAAGCTTCCGCGAAGTGGTAAGACACCCGGGTGCCGTTGCTGTTGTAGCCCTTTTAGAAGACAGGGTATTGATGGTTAAACAGTACAGATTTCCCGTTGAAGATGATCTGCTGGAAATTCCGGCTGGAAAACTCGAAATGGGTGAGGATCCCCTAGAATGCGCTAAAAGAGAATTAATGGAAGAAACAGGTTGCTCACCAAAAAAAATAACGCTTATGACTCAGTTATACACCTCCCCGGGGTTCTCTGATGAAAGGATATATCTTTATCTGGCGGAAGTAGAGCGTAACTCCGCACCCAATCCGGATGAAGACGAGATAATCGATGCCATCGAAATGCCTTTTGAAGAAGTTCTTCAGCTCATTTTAGAAGGAAAGATAAGGGATGGTAAAACCATTGCCGGAATTCTCTTTGCTGATAGAATTAGAAATAGGTGGTGATATACAATGATCAGAGTAAGATTCGCGCCAAGTCCCACAGGATATTTGCACGTGGGTGGTGCAAGAACGGCGTTATTCAATTATCTCTTTGCAAGGCATACCGGTGGAACATTCGTTTTGAGGATAGAGGACACCGATATCGAAAGATCAACAAAAGAATCTGAAGAGAAACTGATGGAATCTCTCCTCTGGCTCGGAATTTCCTGGGACGAAGGTCCAGATGTTGGTGGCCCTTATGGCCCTTACAGGCAGAGCGAGCGAACGAAGATCTATCGTGAACACTGTGACAGACTTATCAAAGAAGGGAAGGCCTATCCAGTATACGCTTACCCTGAAGAAATTGAAAAAATACATGATGAACTGCTTGCACAAGGCAAGCCGCCTCACTATTCTGAAGAATTGTTTAAACAATTTGATACACCTGAAAGGAGAAAAGAGCTGGAAGAGCGCGGCCTCCAACCGGCGATCTTCTTCAAGATGCCACGAAGGGAGTTCGTGTTCATAGACATCGTAAAAGGGAAAGTTGCTTTTAAAGAAGGGTCGATAGGTGACTTCGTTATACTGAGGTCAAACGGCCTTCCAACGTATAACTTCGCCGTGGTTGTAGACGACATGACGATGAAAATTACACACGTTATTCGTGGCGACGACCATCTTTCAAACACCTTGAGGCAACTCGCCATATACGAAGCCTTTGAGGTTGAAGCGCCTGCTTTCGCGCACGTTTCGACCATTCTCGGGCCTGATGGCAAAAAACTGAGCAAACGCCATGGACATACCTCCATCGAGGAATTCAGAGAAAAGGGGTTCTTGCCTGAAGCTTTCGTAAACTTTCTTGTTCTCCTTGGATGGTCTCATCCGGACGGTAAAGAGATCATGGACGAAAACGAAATGATTGAAAAGTTCTCACTTGAACGCTTGAATTCAAGTCCTGCGGTGTTTGACGTTACCAAGGCACGCTGGATGAACGGGGTTTACATACGCCAGACAAGTATAGAAAGAGTCACTGAGCTGGCTATCCCATATATCGTCAAGAAAGGGTATATGACGGAAGAACAAGCAAGAGCGAACATAAAATGGCTTAGAAAAGCCGTGGACTCTGTACGCAAAGGCGTCGAAACCCTTGAAGAAATTCCCGAAAAACTAGCCGTTTACTTCAAAGGACCTGAAACCATGAAGCTCTCGATTAAAACCGAGGAGGAAAAACAAGTCGCACTTGCCCTTAAAAAAATCAAAGAACGCCTCGACGAGCTCGACAGTTGGGACCATAAAATAGTAGTAGATGTTATTAGAAATGTGATAAAAGAGATTAAGCCAGACAGGAAGCTTTTCTATCACACCTTCAGGAAGGTTCTCACAGGTATGGACGAAGGGCCTGAACTCGTTGAAATTCTCTACCTGCTTGGAAGAAATAAAGTGATAGACAGAATAGATAGGGCGGTGGGTAATCTGTGCTGAGGATAACAAACACTCTCACAGGAAAAAAGGAAGAATTCATCCCGATAACCCCCGGAGAGGTCAGGATCTACGTTTGCGGACCCACGGTGTACAATTTTGTGCATCTCGGGAACAGCCGCCCCGCCATAACCTTCGATGCCTTCAGGAGATATCTCGAGTACCGGGGATACCGGGTAATTCTTGCTCAAAACTTCACCGATATTGATGACAAAATAATCATCAAAGCGAATGAGGAAGGTGTGGATGCGCTGGAAATCGCTGAGCGTTACATCGTTCAGTACTGGAAGGATTCTCTGGCTCTGGGGATAAGGCCGGCAAACTTCCACCCGAGAACGACTCATTTCGTAGATGAAATTATAGAATTCATACAGGATCTGATCGATAAGGGTTTTGCCTACGTTGTAGACGGCGACGTGTACTTTAATGTCTCGGAATTCAAAAATTATGGAGAACTATCTCACAGGAAACTCGAAGATATGATAGCAGGTGCGAGAATCGAGCCGGGTGAAAAGAAGAAATCCCCGGAAGATTTCGCATTGTGGAAAGCCGCAAAAGAAGGGGAACCTTTTTGGAACAGCCCCTGGGGACCCGGAAGGCCCGGCTGGCATATAGAGTGCTCGGTGATGTCAACATGCATCCTCGGCGAGACCTTTGACATCCATGCTGGTGGAGCTGATCTGATATTCCCGCACCATGAGAATGAAAAAGCTCAATCAGAAGCGCGACATGGCAAGACCTTCGCCAGGTACTGGATGCATAACGGCATGATGAGACTCGCGGGCTCCAAGATGTCAAAATCTCTCGGAAATTTCATCACGATAAAAGATGCCGTCAAAAAATATGGAAAGGACGCAATCAGATTGTTTATCTTCTCCAAGCACTACCGTTCGCCGATAGACTACTCTGAAGAGATGCTCGCTGAAAACCTGAGAGCGGTGAAAAGGGTAAACGCTATACTCCGGGATTTCGAAAAATCCGAAGGTGACAAACCACTGTTTTCAAAAAAGACGCCTTTCGTGAAGGAACAAATAGAACGTTTTATCGAAGCACTGGATGACGACTTTAACACCCCAAAAGCCGTTGCCTTGATGTTCGATCTGATCAATAAAATGGGTGAGACAAAAAACAGAAACAGAAAACTGGAAATCTATCATCTTATCCGAAATGAATTCGGCCCCGTTCTGGGAATACTCGAAAAGGACGAAGAGGTAAGTGCAAACATCGATGGTCTCGTAAAACTACTGATAGAGATACGCGCAGAATTCAAGAAGGATAAAAACTACGAGAAAGCTGATCAGATCCGAGATAGGCTCAACGAACTTGGAATAAAACTCATGGATACACCGGAAGGAACGAAGTACACTTTCTAAAGTTCTGGCGTTGCTGACGCTTGACAACTTCAATTGTCGATGTTAGAATTTACATCGTTGGAGGGTGCGTAGCTCAGTGGGAGAGCGCTTCCTTGACGAGGAAGAGGTCGTAGGTTCAATCCCTGCCGCACCCACCAAATAAAAAATGGGGAGACAAACTGTCTCCCCGTTTTTTATCTTCGAAATCACTTCGATTCTTTTATCTTCTGCATAACTTTGAGGATAATTGCTGCAATCTGTTTCCCCGTTCTGTTCGCAACCTCTATAACCTCTTCCGCTGTAAGAGGTTTCAAATCGTCAGGAACGGCTCTATCTGTGATGGCAGAAATCCCCAGGACACGCATTCCCGCGTGTTTAGCTACTATAACCTCCGGAACTGTGGACATTCCAACAGCATCAGCTCCAAAGCGTCTCAACATCCTGAGCTCTGCCGGGGTTTCGAAACTCGGCCCGGAAACACCAACGTAAACACCCTGATATACTCCGATACCAAGCTCCTTAGCACTAAGAACGGCTAATTCGCTGAGTTTTCTGTCATAGGGTTCACTCATATCCGGGAATCTTGGCCCCCATTTTTCAATATTGGGGCCAATCAGCGGGTTATTCCCCATGAAGTTTATATGATCCCTTATTATCATCGGATGACCTACTTCAAAATCGGGATCGAGTCCACCAGCAGCATTGGTAACCACTAAAATCTGGACGCCAAGTTCCTGCATGACACGTATCGGAAAAGTCACGGTACGCATATCATAACCCTCATAATAATGGAACCTTCCGTTCATAAGGATAACCGGTTGATCACTGATTTTACCAAAAATCAGTTCTCCTTTATGCCCGGGAGCTGTTGATTCTGGAAAGTCAGGTATCTCAGAATAAGGCACTGCAATGGGATCTTCGAGACTTTTGGATATATCACCCAAACCGGACCCAAGGATAATACCTATCTTTGGATTCTCAGGAAATCTCTCTTCGAGATAATGAGCTGAATTTTTTACCTTTTGAACATATTCCTGAATTTCTTTTTTGAGATCAAAAATAGACATTCTGTTTCCCTCCTCACTAATTCAACTTGTTAACTTCAATTAGATTATAACAAATCAGGAAAACTATGTCTGGACATGTTATAATCACAACCGAAATAGTCTATTTTGGTAACGAAAGGAGAATCGAATATATGCGTTTTTCACAGTTGTATGCCCCTACACTAAAAGAAGCACCTTCCGATGCCGATCTTGTAAGTATCAAACTTTTAATCCGGGGAGGATTTGTAAGGAAAAATGCAGCTGGAGTCTATACATATCTGCCGCTCGGACTCAGGGTATTAAAAAAAGTGGAGCAAATCGTCCGTGAAGAAATGGCAGCTATCGGTTGCCAGGAGATTCTCATGCCCATCATTCAGCCTGCGGAGCTGTGGTTCGAATCCGGAAGATGGGACGATTATGGTCCAGAAATGATGAAATTCAAGGATCGTCATGAACGTGATTTTACTCTCGGTCCAACACATGAAGAGTTACTGACAAGCATAGTAAGGAATGAATTAAGATCTTATAGACAGTTTCCTCTTTCTCTATTTCAAATAGCCAACAAATATAGGGATGAAATAAGGCCACGCTTTGGTTTGATAAGGGCACGAGAATTTCTCATGAAAGATGCATACAGTTTTCACACAGACTGGGAGTCTTTAGATAAAGCCTATAAAGATTTCTATAAAGCATATGGCAGAATCATGGAAAGAATAGGTCTTAAATATCTCGTCGTTGAAGCGGATACTGGCGCAATAGGCGGAGATGAATCACATGAATTCAACGCCCTAGCAGACACAGGCGAGTCAACGTTGCTTTACTGTGATTGTGGCTATGCGGCAAGTGACGAAAAGGCTGAATACATGATGCTCAGCGACGAAGATCCTGATGTTCAGGAAGAAAAGGCACTTGAACTGGTTGAAACACCCGGCGTCAGAACCGTACAGGAAGTTGCGGATTTCCTGAAAGTAACACCGGAGCAGATTGTAAAGTCCCTGCTGTACAGGGGCAAAGAAGGGTTCGTAATGGCTCTTATAAGAGGCGATCAGGAACTGAACGAATCCAAGCTTAAGGCACATTTGAAGGACCAGACCCTGACAATGGCAACTCTGGAAGAAGTTCTTGAAAACTTCGGCGTCCCGATAGGATTCATAGGGCCTGTGGGTATGAACGACAAGGTCAAAATCGTAGCCGATTTCACAGTAAAACCATTGAGAAATTTCGTTGTTGGTGGAATGAAGGAAGGCTATCACTATAAGGGCGTCTGTTTAGGTAGAGATTTTTCTGTTGATGAATGGTTCGATCTCAAACTAGCCGTTGAAGGCGATCCCTGTCCAAAGTGCGGAAAACCAATGAAGATGACCAAAGGTATAGAGCTAGGGCATATCTTCAAGCTCGGGACCAAATACTCCGAAAAGATGAACGGATATTTCACAGATGAAAATGGCGAAAATCATCCTTATATAATGGGATGTTATGGTTGGGGAATTTCAAGAACCATGAGTGCTGTTGTTGAACAGATGCATGACGAGCACGGTATGATATGGCCCCTTTCCATTGCACCCTTCCATATCATCATTACCATGGTGAATCCATCTCAGGAACAGATTTCTAAGGTTGGAGAGGAATTGTACGAACTTCTGAAGGAGAAATACGAGGTTCTCCTGGACGACCGGCAGGCTTCCCCTGGTGTTAAGTTCAAAGATGCAGACCTCATAGGAATACCTTTGAGGATCACCGTGGGTAAAAAACTCACAAAAGGGCTCATAGAACTGAAACTCCGGACCGAAAAACAACTCGTGGAAGTCTCTATCTCCGAAGGTTATGATTCAGTCCTTGAAACCGTGGAAAAACTGCTGAAAAAATACGATCCTGCAAAGGTGGCGGAGGTAGATTAACATGGGATTCCTTTCTAAGATAAAAGAAGGTCTGAAAAAAACCCGTGATAGCGTATTCAGCAAAGTCAAGAACATTCTAAGTCTCGAAAAACTTGATGCGGAAACCCTTGAGGAACTCGAAGAACTTTTAATTCTTTCAGACATGGGTGTTGAAACCGTTGAAGAGGTAATAGAGCGTTTAAAAGAAAAGGTCAAAGAAGTGAAAGATCCAAATACAGCTTTAAAAAAAGTTCTCATAGACATCCTGAAAGAAGAAGAAGAAGAAAAAAAGGAAGCACCCAAACCATACGTCCTGCTGATCGTGGGAGTTAACGGTACGGGAAAAACAACCACAATCGGAAAGCTTTCAAGGATTTTCAAAGAACAGGGAAAACGTGTTGTTTTGGCGGCGGCAGATACCTTCAGGGCAGCGGCCGTTGAACAGTTAAAGGTCTGGAGCGAACGAGTGGGAGCTGATTTCATTTCACAGGGCCAGGGAGCAGACGCAGCTGCCGTGGCTTATGATGCCGTTATGCACGCAAAAAGCAAGGGAAAGGACATTGTCATAATCGATACCGCCGGAAGGTTGCATACCCGACATAACCTCATGGAAGAGTTAAAGAAGGTTCATAGAACGATTGGAAGAGTCCTACCAGGTGCCCCTCACGATGTTTGGCTGGTTATAGATGCGACAACGGGGCAAAACGGGCTGGTGCAGGCGAAAAAGTTCGCTGAAACAGTTAACATCACGGGTATTGTTCTAACGAAACTCGATGGTACAGCCAAGGGCGGTATTGTTTTCGCAATAAAAAAAGAGCTTAAAACACCCGTTAAATACATCGGTGTTGGCGAAGGTGTCGATGATTTAAAACCCTTCGATCCGGAAGAATTCGTCGATGCCCTTCTGGCAACAGAAGAAGCCATGGATGCGGAGGTGTAATCCATGGGATTCACCGTTAAAAGCAGCTACGCTCTCAGAGCGCTTTACGAGCTTGCACTTGCCGCTGAAAGCGGCAATCCAAAACTATCGCTGGCAAAAATAGCGGAACGCGACATGATCCCGAGAGATTTTCTGGAAAAGATTTTCGCAGAGCTCAGGGACGCAGGATTCGTTAAAGCAACAAGGGGACGCTATGGTGGTTATGTACTCGCCAAACCGGCCAACGAAATCTACCTGAGGGATGTAATACTCAAACTCGATAAACCAATGAATTCATACGTCTGCGTAAGAGAAAATACAGAATGTGATATAGATCCGAATTGTACTGTAAAATATGTCTGGTTCCGGCTTTATAATTCCATGATGCGTGAGCTTGGAAAAATGACGCTGGCTGATCTAATAGAAATAGGAGAAAAACTAAAAAAGAACAAACGGATAGAATTGCAACTCGAAGAGAAACCAGAAACGGGGGAGTCAAGGTGAAAGCAATTTATCCCGGATCCTTTGATCCAATAACCTACGGTCATATGGATATCTTAAAACGCGCTTCAAAGATCTTCGATGAGGTTGTTGTTCTGGTAATGAAGAACATCAACAAAAGATACTTTTTTACTTTTTCCGAAAGGTTGTCGATGGTTGAAAAAGCGGTTGAAGGAATTCAAAACGCTCGAGCAGATTCTTACGAAGGGTTATTGGTAGATTACGCTAGAAAGGCCGGTATCAAGATAGTAGTTAGAGGTCTTCGCGCTATCTCCGATTTTGAAATGGAGATTCAGGTGGCACACATCAATAAGGCCATGTACGCCGACCTGGAAACGGTTTTTCTCATGACGGATCCTAAATACTCTTTCTTATCTTCTTCTATTGTTAGAGAGGCTGCAAGTTTCGGTGGAGATGTTTCTTTATGGGTTCCTCCATACGTTGAGGAAGCCCTGAAAAGAAAATTTTCAGGTTCAACTTAACGACTTTGAAATATTATTTTCTCAAGTTAAGATATAATCCATAAGGAGATGTTAGAAAGGAGGAGACACAGAATGGCAAAAATTACCGCTGACATGGTAAAAAAGCTGAGAGCCATGACCGGAGCCGGTATGCTTGACTGCAAGAAGGCTCTTATGGAAAATGACGGTGATTTCGAGAAAGCAAAGGAATACCTGAGAAAGAAAGGTGCTATGAAAGCTGACAAAGTAGCAGGAAGAGCTACCGGTGAAGGAATAATCTACTCTTACATCCACCACAACAGTAGAATCGGTGTCATGCTCGAGCTCAACTGTAATACCGACTTCGTTGCGAGAACCAATGAGTTCAAGGAACTCGCCCACAAGATCTCTCTGCAGATCGCATCAATGGCTCCACGCTGGATTTCAAGAGAAGATGTACCAGCCGATGTCATTGAAAAGGAAAAGGAAATCTATCGTGAACAAATGAAGAATTCCGGAAAACCCGAACACATAATCGACAAAATTATTGAAAACAAACTCGAATCCTTCTACCAGGAAAATTGTCTCATGGAGCAGGAATATGTGTTTGAAAAAGGTAAAACAATCAAAGACCTGATTGTTGAAACCATCGCCAAAACTGGTGAAAATATAAAGGTTAGCAGATTTGTTAGATGGGAAGTTGGGGAAAGCGATTAATAATGAAAGATAAAGAGGTGGGCATTGCTCACCTCTTTTTTTGGAGGGTGCTATGTACAGGAGAGTATTGTTAAAACTCAGTGGTGAAGCCCTTAGTGGCGAGGGCAATAAAGGATTCAGCGAAGAAAGGTTACAATATCTCGTTAACGAACTTCGCGGCGTAAAGGAACGTGGAATCGAGATTGCAATCGTCATAGGTGCAGGCAACCTCTTCCGAGGCAAAGAGCTAACACATATTTCTCCCACCGTATCCGACGAGATCGGGATGTTGGGAACCCTGATTAACACACTCTATCTGAAGGATTATCTCTCTTCAAAGGGATTGAAAGCGGTGGCAATTTCATCGATTGTCTCGTTCCCATCTTTCGAGCCTTACAAATACAGCAGAGCAGAACAACTTCTGAGGGAAGGAAACATCGTTATTCTCGGTGGAGGAACGACAATTCCCTACTTCACCACCGATACCGCAGCCGCTATCAGAGCAATTGAACTTCATACTGACATCATAATAAAAGCCACCAAGGTTGACGGTGTATACGAACTCGATCCAAAGAAACATCCTGACACGAAAAAAATCGACAGAATCACTTTCACCGAAGCAATTGAACGGGATTTAAAGATAATGGATATAGAAGCTTTTTCCATTTGCAAAAAACATAAAATACCTATCATCGTTATCGATTTCTTTACCAGCGGAAATCTGCTGCGTGCTATAATTGGCGAGAAAGTTGGTACTCTGGTAATTCCCGACTGAATACAGGAGGTGTTAATATGTACGCCCAGATAGTTGATGTAATCGCAAGAGAGGTTCTCGATTCACGCGGAACACCAACAGTAGAAGTTGAAGTCTGGCTGGACGATGGAGCCTATGGAAGGGCAATCGTTCCATCAGGAGCCTCTACTGGAAAGTTTGAGGCTCTCGAATTGAGAGATGGAGATAAAAAGAGATTTCTCGGTAAAGGTGTTTTGAAAGCTGTAGACAACGTGAACGAGGTTATCGCACCTGAAATCATTGGAATGAACGCTTTCGCCCAAACAGAGATCGACAGGATTCTCCTGGAACTCGATGGTACGGAATCAAAGGAAAAACTCGGTGCCAACGCGATCCTTGGCGTATCCATGGCGGTAGCTAGAGCAGCAGCAGAAAGCCTCGGCCTTCCATTGTATCAATACCTTGGCGGAGTCAACGCCAAACAGCTTCCGGTCCCTTTCATGAACATCATTAATGGTGGTAAACACGCAGACAATAATCTCGATATCCAGGAATTCATGATTGTCCCGGCAGGCTTCAAAACCTTCAAAGACGCTCTGAGAGCAGGTGTGGAGACATTCCAACACCTGAAAAAATTGCTGAAAGCTGACGGACACGTCACTGCCGTTGGTGACGAAGGTGGTTTCGCTCCGAATTTCTCCAACAATGAAGAAGCCATTCAGTACATTATAAAAGCTATTGAGAACGCTGGCTACAAAGCGGGAGAAGAGATTTTTGTTGCTCTTGATTGTGCAGCAAGTTCATTCTACGATGAAGAGAAAAACATATACTACATCGATGGCAAGGAAATGACTTCGGAAGATCTTATAAACTACTATGAAGACCTCGTTTCCAGATATCCGATAATCAGCATTGAAGACCCATTCTTCGAGGAAGACTGGGAAGCCTTCACAAAGTTCAACGAAAGAGTCGGCAAAAAAGTCCAGATCGTTGGAGACGACCTGTACGTTACCAACTTGAAAAGACTTAAGAAGGGTGTGGAAAATAACTCTTCCAACTCTATCCTGATAAAGCTCAACCAGATCGGTTCAGTTACCGAGACTCTGGATACCATAGAGTACGCTCAGAAACACGGAATGACTTGTGTTATTTCCCACAGATCCGGTGAAACAGAAGACACGTTCATCGCTCATCTTGCAGTAGCGGCAAATACCGGCATGATAAAGACAGGTTCAGCCTCAAGAAGCGAAAGAATTGCCAAGTACAACGAGCTTCTTAGAATCGAGGAAGAGCTGGGAGAAGACGCCAAGTTCCTGGGTCTGGATTCTTTCTACAACATAAAGTAAATTCGATTTATCAAGGGTAAAAACATGCCACGGGAATTGTTCCCGTGGTATGTTTTATTGTACCTTACCTGTTTCAGAATATTCACTCAAAATTTCCAGAAGAATGGCTACGAACGTTTTCACCAATTTCGGGTCGAATTGTTTCCCGGCATTCTTTTGCAGTTCTCTTATAGCTTCTTCCCTTGTCAACCCTTTTCTGTAAGCTCTGTCGCTTCTCATTGCATCATAAGCATCTGCCACAGCCAATATTCGCGATATCAGCGGTATCTCTTCGCCTTTCAACCCCTGAGGATACCCTGTCCCATCCCATCGTTCGTGGTGATACAGAACATATTTTGCCAATTTCTCCATCCTTTCAGAGGAGACAAGTACTTTATAACCCCAGAAGGGATGTTTTTTGACCAGCGCCAATTCTTCGTCCGTAAGTTTTGCGGGTTTGTCCAAAATTTCTTTCGGTATCAAAAGCTTTCCTATGTCATGAACTAATCCAGCCCAATAAGCATCTTTTATATCTTTGCTGGGTAACCCAAGTATCTCCGCGGTTAGCGCTGCAAGTTCTGCTACCCTTTCAGAATGCCCCCTCGTACTGGCATCGTGCAAATCGAGTATTCTTACAACCGAAAAAACGAGTTCTTTCTGGAATTTCCCCTGCATGATAATATATTGTCTTATGGTCTGGAAAGCTTTAGCGAGTTCAGCAAGAGCGGTAAAGATTTGTAGATCTTCCTCGGTAAACCTTTTTTTGCTTCCTTTTGCAATTTCCAGAGAGAATCCGCCAATGAGTTTACCATTTACGGTCAACCTAACGACCATGCTTTCCTCAAAAGCTCTCGTCGCTTCTTCAATCGCTCTTGCAATTTTTGCAGGCATTTTAGAATAATTTCTATGAAGCAGATCGTTGATTATGGTTGGTCCATCTGATAAATCAACGAAGTATTCCTCTTTTAAATCGATGGCTTTGAGTTTCTCAATATCGTGTCCTATTGCATGAACGTACTTCCATTTACCGTCTTCAATTACAGATATGCTACCGTAATCCGCAGTTGGAATAAGCTTCATTGCCATTTCCAGCAACTCTTTCAAAAAAACTTCGTCATTCTTCAAAGCCGCATCGGTTAATCGTGATGACAGCGAGAGTACGTGCGATAATCTGGTTGTCATCTCCGTGGAATGGTCGTACAAAAAATCTATATCTCTGTTTTTCAACTTCAATTCTGTTTTCATCTTCTCCAGAGCATTCTGAATTCTAAAGAGTTTTTTTCAAAATAACTGTATATCATTTTCAAGACTACCATATGAAAAAAGACAAGTGCCAAAATTCCCGCTAACCAGTAATACTTTTTCAATTCTCTATTGAATGGTACTACACCGTTCCACTTTTCTATTATTTCCCTTCTCTCACCAAGTGTTATCTGCTTCAAGCCTTTATTAACCGTTTCGAGTAGCTCTTTTTTTCCCTTTTTTACGGCAGCATACAAATTTTGCAAAAAGGAAGGTGAGGTCTTCTTGAATTCATCTTCTATACCGTACTTTATCAAATAATAACTTGCTGAAATATCGTTCATTATGAATATCTTCACCTTTCCTTCCACAACGGCTTTTATTACCTCTTCGCAGGAATCATAATATTGGATATTTATGTTTTCTTTGGGCAAATCATTTGAAAAAGGCTCACTTCTAACAACAGCTACTGTAAAACCAGAAAGATCCCTTGGAGAACCTATCCCTGATAACATTTTATGATAGTAGATGTTAACCGTTTCCTTCAAATAGGGTTGTGAAAAGTCGAAGTACTTTTCATTTTCCTCAGAACGAAGAAGACCATCTGTGATATCAGCTGTCCCTAATTTCACCATACGTTCTGCTTGCTCATCATCCATAATTATGTATTCAACTTCTATCCCCATTTTTTCAGACCAAAGCTTCCACATATCTACGCTAATTCCTTGGGGTTCTCCTGATTTATCATAAAAAGAATACGGTGGATTCTCAACACCAACCACCAAAACTCTCTCAGTTACTGCTCCCAAAGCAACTAAACTGAAAAAGCTTGAGAACAACAGCAGGCTAAAAAAATTCATGCAATCACATCCTGTATATGTAATCTACCAAAAAAACAGGCACTTTTTGGGCGCTTTACTTCAACTAAAACACTACTTGTTCATCGTAAACCTCTTCAACAATTGATTCCGTTTCTTCTTCAAGTTCTTTAACAAGTGACGTACTGTTACTACTATCCTTTGCTTTTGGTGCCATGAAATCTCTCCCTTCACAATTCAAACCTGAATTCTGAAACTCCATCCACAACTTCCCCATCGGGTGGATCGTAATCCACGATACACGGCGTTGTGAAAATAACTCCATCCACAACCTCTCCATCAGGCGGGTCGTAATCACTGACAGAAATATTCACACCGGTTGTTGAACCCATTAGAAACCAGAGAAACACTACCAAAACTATTACGAGTTCCGAAATCAACCCTTTCTTCACCATAACCATCCCCTCCTCAAACAGAGGGTACAATGGTTATTCTGATATTCAAGATTCAGGGTTTCTGTATTGTTCGTTTTTAGCGAGAGACATTGATATACTTTTCTTTGAAAATAGGAAAATATTATAATGTGATAGATAACACCTCACTGTTGTCAAGATTTAGTTCAGGAGCAAAATTCATGAATCGAAGATTTTTGACGGTTACAAAAATTCTTTTTTCCTTTGGCGGATTCGGCAGGCCATTTTTCACCTACGTGGTTGAAAAGGAACTTTCCACCCCGTCCAACGATGAGGACAGGGTATGGAGAAGTTTTTTTGTTGCCTTGAAACTTGAAGGAGAGAGAAAATACGAAGAAGCATTGGCGATGATCAACAAAGCATTAAAAAAATGTTTGGTTCCTTCCTTGCGATACGCCTTACTGACTCGAAAATTGTCCCTTCTTCTAAAATCAGGAAGATACAAGGAAGGAAGACCGATCTATATATCGTTACGGAAAAACCTCCATAAAATCACCCCTGAGATACGTTACACGCTGACGATAAATGCTTTGCTTTTATACTGTTCAAAAGTTGAAGGACCTTATACTAGTTGTCTTGGAAAATTAAAGCTCAACAATATGGAAGAAAATGCTTTGAGTTTTACTCTGCTCAATGTGGGAAGAGAACTTGTGAAGAAAGGAAAAACTCGCGAAGGTATCAAGAAATTTATTGAGAGTTTCAAAATGGCTGAGAAATCCAAACATCCCGCTGGAATGATTCTCGCTCTTAATGCCATTGCATGGTATTCCAGGGAAGAACACCCTGTACTTGGACTTAAAGTTGCAGAAAAAGCCGCCTATCTTGCTGGATACTTTACGGATAGACCGTGGAATTTTTACGTCCTACACACCCTTTTTACTCTGCTTAGCAAAACAAGAAAAAGATGTCTTGTTCCGCTGTCCCGAACAATTGTTGGTCTTATAACACGACTGCCGGAATGGGAAAAAGAAAGATCGAAACTGGTAATTGAAAAGGCCCGAAAGATTTATTCTCTGTTCTCTTCCACCGGTAATTCAAAATACGAAGTATCACATGAATTAAGGGAATATCTGGATAAATACATTAGAAATATCTCAAAAGTTTCCAGATTGACCGGGATCGATCGGAAAAATATTTCAAGGATAATTCACGGAAAAACGAGAACAATAAAAGGAGAAACTCTTAGAAAGATTATTGCCGGGCTGAATCTTCATGTTGATCCCATGTCAGCTCCCGGGCCGATAGTTAGCGAATGGGTGAAAATAAGAATAGACGAACAAAGCAGAATCTATCTTTCAAAACTCTATAACTTAAACCCATTAGAAAGAAAAAAAGAAGTGTTTACCGCTTACAGTTGCTTTGCTGGAAGAAGAGATTTATTTCGGAATTTAACAAGAAAAGGTTCCATAGATAGATTGTTTACACTACTGGATGATCCAGAAAATCTGGAAAAGGAGTTGGACTCAAAATTCATCTGGTCGTACTTCCTTTACGCTTGCAATACCCTTTCAGATTACGAGAAAGCAAGAAAAGCCTTGGCGATGTTATTCATTAATCATTTTCCACCAAAAAAGACAAAAAAATTCCTCAACAGTTATTTTTCCACAGACGAAACCACAAGAGAACTCGTAGATGAATTTATCAGGAATTATATCAGATACAACCGGAAGTGGGGTATAAGACTGGAAAATCAGAGCTATTCTGAATTGGCAAAAAGGCTCGGTCTCAAGGCCCAGTCAATGGTTATCGCAATGTATTGCTTTGACAAAAGATCCCGGAGAAAGGTAGTAGAAAACTTCCTTGAAAATCTAACCACTAAAATCGACACTTAAAGAAAAATCGGGGAATTCTACCCCACCAATCCATAAAGAAGCCTGAGTTCATCAAGAAGAAGAATAGCGGTATACCCACCGATAGCTATAAACGGGCCAAAAGGAATCTGCTTCGTTCCTTCAAATTTTTCACCTTTCACCCCAATAATCACCAGATACGTCAGAAGAGCAGCTATCGAAGAAAAAAGAACCGTATATAAGGACCCAAGTAAACCACTTGCCAGGGAAAGTGCACCTATAAGTTCAACATCACCAAAACCAAAGGAATCTTTCTTCACGGCGTTGGCAATCAAGAAAAACGCGACCATTGCCCCAGTCACAAGGGCAGCATGAATCAAAATTTCTGGAAATCTCCCCTGATAATAGGAAAAGAGAACCGCACCAATCCCGATAAGGATTATTCCCGTATCGGGTATCAAGTAATGTTCCAGATCGATAAAGCTCGAAATAATCAATCCCGCCGCAACCAGATCAAGGGCCAGCGCCTGCGGAACAGGAAATATAAGCGCGTTGATTGTAAAAGAAACCGCTGTAATAGCTTCTACTACTGGATATCTTATCGGTATTCTGGTTCCGCAATACCTGCACCTTCCTCTAAGAACAATATAACTCAATAATGGTATATTGTCCTTCCACACCAGCTCATGGCCGCACGAAGGACAAAAACTCCGTGCAGGTCTATTTATGGTGTATTCTTTCCTCGGCAATCGATAAATTACCACATTAAAAAAGCTTCCAAAAACCAGACCAAAGATGAAGGAAACTACAGCCATCAAAGGATTCCACAAGCCTTTCTCTCATCGTTTGTCAGGAATTCATCAAAAAGCTCCTTCTTACCGTAATAGTACCACATCTCGTTGTTTTTGAATTCTTTCAACAATCTGCAAGCCTTTTGTGTGTCTCCGGTTTTCGCATAGGGAATAACCAGCAGGAGTTTGAGATGCTGCATGTCAGGAGACGTCTCAACAAACTTTTCAATAATCTCTTTTACTCTATCATAATTACCGTGCTCAAACTGCACCCGGGCCCAAATCTCTATATCATTTGTATGGGTAGGTATCGCATTCAATATCTCCATTTTGAGTTTCTTCGCCTCTTCTTCCTCGCCGATTTCTCTGTAAAGTTCTATCAATTGATACCTTGCCAGCAGATTGTTTGGATCGTTGCTAATAAGCGTCTTTAAAACATTTATTGCCTTATCATTCTGGCCTGAAAGCGAATATGCGTCCGCAAGCATAAAATAGGTAACCACTCTGCCAGGAACAAGAATCAGCTCCTTCTCCCAGTATTGAGCTGCTTCTTCATACTTCCCCATATTGAAGTAAGCCTGGCCAAGGGCAGAATAGGCAGAAACAAGGGCGGGATTCTTCTCTATTGCTTCTTCTAGCCATTTTATTCCCTCATCAATCTTTCCTTCTTCGATGTAAAGCGTTCCTTTCATCTCAGCCATAGCTGCCTGATCGAGTCCTGCATCGTATAGCATTTGCAGAAAAGCCTGTGCCTCGCCATATTCGCTTTTATCCGCAAGTGCCATTACCTTGTCGCGAAATCCACTAAAGGTCCCGTTCTTAAAAGTTGAAAGATCCAGTTTCGCCTCTTCTAGATACAGCTTGAATTCCTGATATTCGATGGGAGCATAAACCGTGGGCTCAAGAACGGGAAATTCCTCACTCAATTCCTCTATAACCTTCAAACGAGCCTCAAGGGTTGTCCCTTTCAAATCTTCCTTTGCAACCTTTAGATCACCATCGTAAACGAGATCCAATATCGCTATTGCGAAAGGAGTCAATTCATCTATGTCAAAACTCTTTCCTTTATGGGTAATTCTGATTACTTCCATATCACATCGCCTCCATTCATTTCCTCAAATAAACTATACCATACAGAAAACGTATCTCAATGATTAAAAAGACAAGGTCAACAATTGATTTAACCGAATTAGGACGTAATACTCTGCAAAAAATCAGTTTTTTTACTCCGAACTAAGAACGCCGTTTTTTCTTCCTTTTCTTTGCTTTGTTTTTAGAATTATTCCTTTTGTTATTTTTATTGTTTTCCTTTTCAACAATAACGAAATCAACCTCCATGGTTGTTTTATCAGCGTGAACCGCTCTTACTTTCACTCCATCTCCTATCCTGAAAACCCGTTTTTTGTGCTTTCCCACGAGAATATTCTGTGTTTCGTTGTACTCATAGTAATCATCAAGGGTTGAAACATGCACTAGACCGGAAAGCATTTTTTCAGGTATTTCCACAAACAAACCGAACTTCGTTACTCCTGTTATCACAGAATCAAAGATTTCACCGATATGATAGCTAATGTATTCAACTTTCTTCATGTCGAGGAGATCCCATTCGGCTTCGTTGGCGATCCGTTCCCTCTTTGAACAGTGCTGAGCAATTCTTGGCAGTTCTTTCTCATAACGGTCTATTTCCTCGGGGCTGAAATGTCCCTTTTCAATTATTTTTTTTAGCAACCTGTGAACTATCAGATCAGGGTAACGCCTTATCGGCGATGTAAAGTGTGTATAAGCCTGGGACGCAAGGCCAAAATGTCCTATATTTCTCTCGGAATAAACCGCACGTTTCATAGAGCGAACGAGTATTCGCTCAATCGAACTGTGAAGAGGATGATCTTTCGTTTTTTCAAGGATTTCTTGAAGTACTTTTGGATGAATATTCTTGGGTATTCTCAGCTTCATTCCAATAGCCTCAAGATAATGTTTTAGTTGAATAATAGACTCCGGATCGGGTTTCTCGTGAATCCTGTAAACAAAGGGAATATCCTGAGTGTTGAAGATCTCGGCGATGGTTTCATTTGCTTTAATCATAAACTCTTCAATCATTATTTCGGATTCTCCACGTTCCTGAGGAAGAATATCCACGACGCGCCCTTTTTCATCAAACAGTATTTTCACCTCTCGCGAAGATATGTCCATCACCGAACCGCGTTTCTTACGCCAATCCCTCAATATCCTCGCCAGCTCTCTCGCCACAAGCAATTCTTTTTTTACGGGTTCGAGATGTTTCAGGAGATCCGGATCATTATCTCCATTAAGAAATCTGTTTACTTCGGTGTATGTAAGTCGTCTTACGGAGCGTATAACCCCTTCATGAACTTTGAAATCTACCACTTTCCCTCCGGGATCGATCTCCATCTCCAGAGAAAGGGTAAGCCTGTCCTCACCTTCTACCAGAGAACAAATGCCATTCGAGAGCTCAAAAGGCAACATGGGAATAACCGTATCAAGAAGATAAACCGAGGTACCCCTTTCGTAAGCTTCTCTATCAAGCGCACTTCCTTCCCTAACATAATGAGAAACATCTGCGATGTGCACCCCGAGAAGATAATTCCCGTTCTTCAATTTTTTTATGCTTATCGCGTCATCATAATCCTTTGCATCCTCACCATCAATCGTAAAAATTCTATCTTTTCTGTAGTCCTTCCTTTTCGATATCTCTTTTTTGGTAGGAGGCTTCGCTACCTTAACCGCCTCTTTTAAAACCTCTTCCGGAAAATATCCGGGTTCAGGGAGATTGTGCTTGAAAATAACCGTTGGTAGATCAACGGCTGGATCCATGGCGTTACCCAGTACCTTGTCGACAACACCTTCCGGATTTCTCCCGGGCGAAGGGTACCGGGTTATCTTCAAAAGCACCTTCTCATCCGGTTTGGCACCGTTGAACCCTTCCGGTGGAACATAGAAATCGTATTTTATCCTCGGATCATCAGGTATCACGAAAGCGAACAATCCTCTGGTTACAAAGGTTCCGACTATCCTGGTTCGACCTCTTTTCAAAACCTTTACAACACAACCCTTCGGAAGATCTCTATACGTTCCTGTTATTTCCACCAGCACACGATCACCATCGAGGGCGAACCCCGTATCGTCTGAGGCAATGTATACCTCTTCCCCATCGTCTCTGGAAACAAAAGCCCCGAATCTTCTTCTGGTAAACTGTATATCTCCAATCACCATATTTTCGCCAGGAATCACATACCTTCCACGAGAATCCCTGATTATCCTTCCTTCCTCTATTAATTCCTTCAAAAGCTTTCTTAGATTCTTTTTATCATCTTTATCTTTAACCTCAAGAATCTTAGCGATAGCTTTAAAGGTCGACGGCACGTATTTCCCGGAAGTTAACAACTCTAAAATTTTCTTTTTACTGATCTTCATACAAGCGTTCCTCCTCTCGGAGAGAGATAGATGTTCATGGTATAATTATACACGAAATGTTCTTTTTGAATCTCACTTCTAGAGCGCAGGAGGTAATGAAAATGAAGGTCGGAATTCTTACAGGTGGTGGAGACTGTCCGGGGCTAAACGCGGTTATTCGTGGAATCGTTAAATCAGCTCCCAAAGACATAGAAATTATCGGGATAATGCACGGTTGGAAAGGGCTGATTACTGGCGAGGTCACAAAACTTACTGACGATGACGTCGAAGGGATTCACATCATAGGTGGAACGATACTCGGTACCTCAAGAACAAACCCTTTTAAAAGCGAGGAAAACAAGAATAAAATGCTTGAAAACATAGAGAAACTCGGGCTTGATGCCCTCATCGCTATTGGTGGAGACGATACTCTGTCTGTCGCAGCAAAGTTATCCTCTCTGGGTTACAAGGTTATAGGTGTTCCAAAAACCATAGATAACGACGTTTCCAACACCGATTACACATTTGGCTATCATACAGCGGTGAACGTTGGTGCTGATGCCATAGACAGACTTCATTCAACAGCAAAATCCCACGGGAGAGTTCTCTTCGTTGAGCTCATGGGCAGAGAAGCAGGCTGGATAACATTAGAAGCAGGACTTGCAGCTGGTGCTCATTTGATACTAATCCCCGAATACCCGATGACTCTTGAAGAGATCGTCAGGTACGTGAATGAAAGGATGGATAAAAAGAGCTACATGATCATAGCGGTTGCGGAAGGATTTAAACCCACTGACCTTGAAAATGTCATCGGTGATAAGAATGAAGTCGATGCCTTTGGCCATATACGTCTTGGAGGAATCGCCCATTACCTTGCTGAAATAATAAAGGAGAAAACCGGATATGATACCCGCTCTGTTGTTCTTGGACATCTGTTAAGGGGCGGAACACCCACGGCTTTTGACAGGATACTTGGAACCCGTTACGGTGTTCATGCAATGAAACTCGTTCTCGAAAAGGATTTTGGTAGAATGGTAGCTCTGCGTGGAAATGCAATCGTTTCAATTCCTCTGGAATATGGGATAGCCACCAAAAAATTCGTTCCCTTCGAATACTACAAACTCGCGCAGATATTCTTTGGATGAAGGGGTGAGTACCGCGAGATCGATATATGTTGAATGGGCCTGGCATGTAATCGAATCTTACATACTCAGGAATGAATATCCAGGCATTTCTGGGAATTTGCCTGAAGAACTCACCCAAAGGCGAGCAGCTTGTTTTGTCACCCTTCACAAAGCAAATGGGGATTTGCGAGGCTGTATAGGTACGATTTTACCAACAAAGCGAAACCTCGCCGAAGAGATAAGAGATAATGCCATTGCCGCCGCTACAAAAGACCCGCGGTTCCCACCAGTTCAGCCTGAAGAGCTGAACAATCTGGTGATATCCGTTGATATACTCAGCGAACCCGAGGAGTGCAAACCCGAAGATCTTGACCCCAAAAAATACGGTGTCATTGTTGAAGCTGGATGGCGGCGAGGCGTATTATTGCCAGATTTACCGGGAATTGTCACTGTTCAGGAACAATTAAGGATTGCCCTGTTGAAAGCTGGAATTTCACCCAACGAACCTTATAAAATCTTCAGGTTTTCAGCTACTCGCTACTATTAACCTGAACAAGAGGTGATCTCATGAAACCGGCTATTTATTTCGATGAGCTGGAAGGGGATGTTTTACAGTGTCATCTATGCCCCAATAGATGTATTATAAGACCCGGAGAAACCGGGATCTGCAAAGCACGAAAGAATGTCAAAGGTATGCTTTATTCTCTGAACTACGGTGAACTTACATCGATCGGAACTGATCCCATAGAAAAGAAGCCCCTGTACCATTTTTATCCAGGGACGATGATATTTTCCGTCGGATCATGGGGTTGCAATCTAAGTTGCGATTTCTGCCAGAACTGGGAAATATCGAAGGGACGCCCCAGAATCGTTCAAAGGGTGATTCCACACCAATTGATAGAAATAGCCAGATCCGAGGGAACTCCTGGTTTAGCTTTTACCTACAATGAACCCACTGTGTCCTTTGAATTCGTTCTGGATACCTCGCGAGCAGCAGCAAAAGAGGGAATTTATAGCGTTCTTATAACCAACGGCTACATCGAGCAGGAACCTCTGAAATTACTCGTCCAGTCTATAAGTGCTATGAATATTGACCTTAAAGGCTGGAATGACGAATTCTATGCAAAAGAACTGGGGGCTTCGAAAAAACATGTACTTGACACCATAGAATTTGTGTTATCTGCCGGTGTTCATGTGGAGATTACCACCCTTATTATCCCGGGAAAAAACGACAGCCTGGACGAAATGCGTGAAGAAGCAAAATGGTTGGCTTCGCTCTCCAGAGACATCCCGTTGCATATAACCAGATATTTCCCCAACTACAAATACACAATTCCACCCACTGATGTTAAAACATTGAACGAACTCCACAACGTGGCTAAAGAGCATCTTAACTACGTTTATATAGGGAACGTTCCATCAGAAGATCTCAACACTACTTATTGTCCTGATTGCGGTACATCTCTGATAAAACGCAGAGGCTTCGACGTTGAAATAGCAAACCTTACCGAGGAAAGTAGGTGCTCCAATTGCGGAAAAGAGATTCCCGTGATTCTTTGATAGGAAGAACGATCCTTTATTCAATACTCATGGTCGCTGCTATTGCGACCCTTATTTTTGTTTACCTGAAGAACCGACCTGAGGAATACTACACGAGAACTGAATATCTACTGGGCACTTATGTCACCATAAAGGTGGCATCGGAGAAGATTTCCCCCGTGATTCTTGCCGATGCAGCTTTCAGAGAAATAACCCGAATCGATAAAAAGTTTGGATCAGATAGAGGAATAGTGAAGAGTATGGCGGAAGCCGGTGAGAATGGAATGGAAGTGGATGAAGAGACTGCCTTTTTACTCAGCGCAGTAATCAATATAGCCGAAAAAACCGGTGGAGCTTTTGATCCCACGATTTACCCGATAACCAAACTCTGGGGATTCGATAGTTCGTCAAGCAAAAAGCGAGTCCCTTCCGAAAAAGAAATCGAGAAAACTCTCGAGCGTGTAGGATACAAAAACATCGTTGTCGATGTATCCTCAAGCAAGGTATGGATCCTCAACGGAGCGGAACTCGACCTTTCGGGTATAGCAAAAGGGTACGCAGTTGATCTTGCTATTGCCAGAATTAAGTCTATGGATGAAACCGCCACCGGGTTCATCGATGCCGGCGGTGATATAGGCATAATCGGACCAAAATACGGAAAAAGGCCGTGGGTAATTGGAATCAGGAATCCCAGAAGCGATAGGGCTGACGACGTGATTGAGTATGTTTATATGTATGATGGAGCAATTGCCACATCGGGCGATTACGAACGATATTTCATTGAAGACGGAATCAGATATCATCATATCTTCAATCCTACCACGGGAAGACCCGCTAGATCCGGTGTGATAAGCGCAACGGTAATAAGCAAAAGCGCTCTGGAAGCTGATGCCTTTGCCACGGCGGCTTTTGTTATAGGAACCTCACCCGGGATAACCTTTTTCCCCAGATATGGCGCTCTTGTCATGCTTGTTATGGAAGATCTGAGTACGTACAAATCACCGGGATTTGAGGTGTATCAGAAAAAATGAAATACAGGCTATTTAGGCCTTTAGATTTGCTGGTGATAATTTTTCTCGTGGTTACCATATTCGCTTTTTCAGGAAAATCTCCTGGCCTGGCTCAAAATATTGCTGAGATTTACCACGATGGAATGCTTTACAGGACTTTAGATCTCACAAAAGAGGCAACCTACAATGTCCTTGACCACATGGTCGTAGAAGTTAGTGAAGGATCGGTGCGAGTGATTGAATCAGATTGTCCCGAGAAACTGTGCGTTAAAAGCGGCTGGATTTCGCATCCTGATATTCCCATCGTCTGTCTCCCAAACAAAATTACCATCATTATTCCTTCTAACGGTAAAAAGGGCGACACAGAAATGGATGCGATAACAAGATGAATGCAAGAAAAATTGCTTCTTTCTCACTTTTAATAGCCCTGGGATCCGCTATATACGTTGTTGAAAGCTTTATACCTTTTTTATTGCCAATCCCGGGCGGCCGTTGGGGGTTCTCAAACGTGATAATCCTGCTCGCCATACCCGGTGGAACGTTGAAAGAGCTCCTGTTTCTGGCTGCCTTAAAAAGTGTCATCGGTAACACTTTGATGGGAAAACTGGCAACCCCGGGATTCTTCATGGGGTTCCTGGGAATCGAAATAGGAACTTTTTTCATGTGGCTGATGGGTAAGTCAGGCAAGTTCGGACTGATTGGGATCAGCATGACAGGAGCTATTATAAACAATTCCGTTCAGCTGGCGATTGCCGCATGGTTCATTGTTAAAAGCATTGCCATTATGTACCTTTATCCGTATTTTGTTATCATCGGAACTATTTCAGCAATAGCAAACGCTATATTGGCGTATACAGTATTGAAAAGGATCGGTGATTTGTTATGAAGTCAAAGAAAGTAGTTCTCGCATCCACATCACCACGTCGGAGAGAATTGATGAAATATCTTGGGGTGCATTTTGTCTGCGTCAGCCCCAAAGATGTTGATGAAACCATCGACGCCTGTGACCTGGAAAACGAACTGATGAGGCTAGCTGTAAAGAAGTGCAAAAGCATTTCTGACATCTACCCCGACTCTGTTACAATTGGAGCGGACACTGTAGTGGTCCTCGACAACGAGATACTCGGAAAGCCAATTAACAGAACCGAGGCGAAAGCTTTCTTGAAAAGGCTTTCAGGCAAAACCCACATTGTGTACACTGGGGTAGCATTGCTTTTTCCTGATAATGAAGAAATAACTTTTGTTGAAAAAACCTTTGTAACGTTCAGGGATCTCCCTGATGACGCCATAGATTACTACGTCGCCACCGGAATCCCCCTGGACAAGGCAGGCGCTTACGGTATACAGGACTACGGTGCGTTGTTCGTCAAAGAAATAAGAGGTGATTTCTACAATGTGATGGGGTTACCCATTGGCCGCATATGGGAGATCCTGAGGAATAGGGGGTACTACGATTGAAATCGTCAAATAATCATATGCCTCGAGAACGTTTACTCGCTGTTGGTGCGCCCAACTTGAGCGAGACCGAGTTGATTGCCATTCTTTTGAGAACCGGAACAAAAGGCATGGATGTTATGGCATTAAGTTCCGAATTGTTGAAAAAGTACGGCTCACTCTCCGGATTGCTGAGCGCGAGTTATGAAGAACTTGCAAAATTTAAGGGAATAGGAGAGGCAAAGGCCGTAACCTTAAAAGCCGCTCTCGAAATCGGCCATAGGGTTTTCAAAGAACTTACCGAAACCTCAAAAACAAAGATAGCGGATCCAGAGAGTGTGTATTACCTATGCCACGACATGACCACACTCACCCAGGAAATGGTAAGGGTTATATCTTTAAACAATAAACTCATGTTTTCAGGAATGAACACCATAACTATCGGCACCCTCGACAGCTCCCTCCTGCATCCAAGGGAAGTATTCAAGCCGGCTATATCAAAATCAGCCGCTGCAATCATTCTCGTTCACAATCATCCATCGGGTGACCCAAACCCAAGCAAAGAAGATGAAGCCATCACAAAAAGATTAAAAGAAGCTGGAGAAACACTTGGCATTAAGCTTTTAGATCACGTTATAATAGGAAAGGGAAGGTATTACAGTTTCGCCTCAAAAAAAGAAACAAATGTCTCGGAGGTGCGAGATGATTTCCAGAGAATTCGCGATGGAGCTTGTAAAGAAAGAGATCAAACACGTGAATCTTATCAAGCATATGCTGGCTACGGAAGCGGTGATGAAAGCATTGGCTAAACATTTCGGTAAAGATGAAGAACTCTGGGGACTCGCAGGGCTTCTTCATGATCTGGACTATGAAGAAACAAAAAACAATCCAGAAAAGCATGGGTTAAAAACCGTTGAAATGCTCGAAGCCTACGATGTTCCTCAGGAAGTAAAAGATGCGATACTTGCCCACTGTGGTAAAAAAGAAAGGAAAACCTTATTGGAAAAATCAATCTATGCTGCTGACCCCGTAACGGGATTTATCGTTGCAGCCGTTCTTATTCGTCGAGGAAGCACGCTTTCCGACTTAGACGTTCAGTTCTTAAAAAACAGGTTCAAGGAAAAATCCTTTGCAAAGGGTGCAAGCAGGGAACAGATGCGAAGCTGTAAAGATCTTGGACTATCTCTCGATGAATTTTTAGAAATATCGCTCAAAGCGATGCAGGGAATTTCAAAAGAATTGGGTTTGTGAGGTGAAAAAAATGGATAAATTCATGCTTGAAAAAACAATTAAAGAGGTCATAGAAAGGGTGAACCAAAGCTATGAACCGATCAATCGCAAGCTCTCTGGAGAGCTTAATTTGGCTCGTTATATCGATCATACCCTGTTGAAACCTGATGCTACCCCCGAAATGATTAAAACCCTTTGTATGGAAGCCAGAGAGAACAACTTCTTCAGTGTTTGTGTCAACAGTTGTCATCTTCCGTTAGTCACCAAGCTTCTTGAAGGCACTGATGTGGCGCGTGCTGTTGTCATCGGATTCCCTCTTGGCGCTGTTCCGACCGATGTAAAGGTCTATGAAACGGAGTGGAGCCTGAATCACGGTGCCGATGAATTTGACATGGTTATAAATATCGGTTACCTCAAAGCGGGCCTTTACGACCTGGTTTTCGAAGATATCGCAAAGGTGGTAAAAGCCGCAAAAGACAAGGTCGTAAAGGTTATAATTGAAACGGCGTTGCTCACAGAGGCAGAGAAGATCGCTGCGTGCGTTATAGCAAAAGAAGCTGGAGCCGCTTTCGTCAAAACATCCACAGGCTTCAGTTCAGGCGGCGCAACAGCAGAAGATGTCTCCCTGATGAAATTCGTCGTGGGAGATAATGTGAAGGTAAAAGCTTCAGGCGGTGTGCGAACCAGGGAAGATATGATAAGGATGTTGATTGCGGGCGCCGACAGAATTGGAACGAGTTCTGGAATGAAAATAATAGGCAAAAAATAATACAACAGGGGGGATTTGGATGGATCTTTGCTCGTTAAGCGTTAAGGACTTCATAAAGCGAGTTGCCGAGAAATCACCGACTCCAGGTGGAGGCGCTGTTGGAGCTGTTGCGGCTGCTTTGGCCGCTGCACTTGGTGCTATGGTTTCGAACCTTACCATCGGCAAGAAAGGATACGAAGACGTTGAGAGTCAGATGGAAGCATGTCTCGAAATCTTCGGCAACGAGATGAGCTACCTTTGTGATCTCGTAAATAAGGACGTTCAAGCCTTCGATCAGGTAATGGCAGCTTACAGGCTTCCTAAAAATTCTGAAGAAGAAAAAGCCGTCAGAACAGTGAAGATCCAACAAGCTTTAAAAACTGCCATCGAAGTGCCCTTCGATCTTGCCAGACGTTGTAAAAATGTCATAGTGAACGTGGAAAGACTGGCAAAATGGGGCAATCTCAACGCTATTTCCGACGCTGAAAGTGCTGCACATTTGTTGTACGCAGTTTATTATGTCGCAAAGGCCAACGTAATGATCAACATGAAGTCACTGAAAGATCCACGGTACTGTAACTGGATCAAAGAAGAAATGGACCATCTCGAAAAGCAAATCGAAGCCTCCTACCGGAGGATACTCGAGGTGATAAAAAAGAGAAATGGTTAAATTCACCGTCACAAAAAAAGACCCGGTAACATCCGCGAGAACTGGAAAGCTAGAAACAAAACACGGTGTTTTCGAAACACCTGTGTTTATGCCTGTGGGTACCAACGCTACCGTCAAAGGACTCTGGCAGGAGCAATTAAAGGAGCTTGGGGCAAGAATCATTCTTGGCAATGCTTTCCACCTTTATTTAAAGCCTGGTCTCGAGGTAATAAGAAGCTTTGGCGGTCTGCACAGTTTCATGAACTGGAATAATTCTATACTCACCGACAGTGGAGGATTTCAGGTTTTCAGCCTTAAAGATAAAAAAGTTCTGGACGAAGGTGTTCTGTTTAAATCGCCCATCGATGGCTCCAAGATCATGATGACACCGGAATTATCCATGGAAATACAGATGACGCTCGGATCGGATATAGCGATGGCATTCGACGAATGTGTCGCGCCTGAGTTAGACAGAACCTACGCACAAGAATCGGTGGAAAGGACAACCAGATGGGCAGAAAAGTGCTTAGCGTATCATGACCGTTCTCAGGCGCTCTTTGGAATCGTTCAGGGTGCTTTTTACAAAGACCTGCGCGAAAAGAGCGCCAGGGAAATTACAGCCATGGATTTCGATGGATTCGCCGTAGGTGGTTTGAGTGTTGGTGAACCCTTTGAGGTGACCAGGGATATTCTCGAGTTTACAACAAAACTCCTTCCGGAGGATAAGCCAAGATATCTCATGGGAATTGGTACGCCAGATATGATAATCATGGCTGTCGAGAACGGCATCGATATGTTCGACTGCGTCCTTCCAACGCGAATGGGAAGGCATGGAACAGCATTAACATGGTCCGGAAAAATCAATCTCAAAGCTGCCAGGCACAAGTTTTCCAAAGAACCCATCGATCCTGAGTGCAACTGTAAGGTTTGCAGAAGCTACTCAAAAGGTTACATATATCACCTGTTTTCACGTGATGAGCTCCTTGGAAAAATGATGCTGAGTTACCATAATGTGCATTTTTTGCTGGATTTCACCGACCGACTCAGAAATGCCATTCGCGAAGAAAGATTCTTAGAGTTCAAAGAGTTGTGTACCCGAAAACAGTTAATCAAGAACGATACCGGGGTAAATGTATCCGAGGGGTGATTGAATGAAAAAATATTATCTCATAATTCTTCTGGGTCTATTATCGGTTACAGGTTTTTCCTTTGACCCGTTCCTTGTTCAGACTGGCGGAAATTCAATTCTGGCAACGGGTTACTGGGCAAATTACGGAAGCCCTTCAGACCTTTATGGGATATTAAACTCCGCAGTGTCCACACAAGTGCTCGAATACCGTCGAGCCGGCTCTGAAACCGTTGAACGCGAACTCCATATTCTCTTTTTCGATCCCTCTGAGGGTGGAATGGCCGGAATCCTCGAGTGGGTCATGGACGCTGGCCTTGTCAATGATTATCGTTCGATAAGTTATACCGTTTCCGGACCTTTATCACCAACAACCAATTATGGAGTAAAATTGAAGCTCGATGTTGAAGATATAACCACTCCCGGTCTGGATACCTACTGGCTCATGGCAAGTGCTGGAATAACCGGAGCTACAGGTGATTTTGTGCAATACGTCGCCGCTTTCAACAACGCCTTGATCTGGACAAGCCTTTCTAACAGCACAGCTGAAAAACTCGACTTGTTCGTAGGATTCAGAATAGTAACCCTTCCCTTCAGGCTAGGAATAGAGTTCGGTACCAGAGCTGGAATGAACGTCAGGTACGCTGGTATCTCCCTCGATCTGAAGTTGTTCGACGCTCTGGCGCTGAGGGGAGGCGTGAGCTACAACGTCGATCTGAACTGGACAAACAGTGACGTCGTCGTTGGCGGAGGATTCCAACTTACCGCAGGAAATATGGGTCTCTCTCTTGGTGTTGGCGCAAATCTCAACAACACTATCACCGATCAGAACATCGATATCGAGTTCATGTGGGGAGCAACATTTTTTGGTAGATGGTAAAAATGGTAAAATTGATTATATCTTCTGATTGAAATTCATGGTGGAGGTGGTCTTATATGAAAAAACTTTTTCTCATGCTAGTCACAGTATTACTCATTTTAGCAGCCTGTGGACCTACAGAATGGGATTTGAATTCCGATAAACTACATGGTGACAAGAGCGGGGTCAGGGTTGTTGCAAAGTTACCAAGCCCGTTTACACCCAGCATACTTCCGGGCGATGCGGATCCATCCAGCAAATCATATACAGTAAAAACCATTGTGACCATTGCGGGAAGTCAAGATATTGTGAATACCATTACGGCAACTTATGATTCCACTCAGTCTACATTTGAGATTGGAAGCATTTACCTTTTGAAAGGTATTCCTTACGATCTTTATGTTCTTTTTTATGATCCTACCGAAACTCCGAGTTATGAAGTCGGTTCGGAGACTGGCATGGCAAGATATCTGGGTTATCTTGGAAACTTTACCGTTGATAGCGCAACAAGTGCAACCGTCACATGTTACGAGGCTACATTTACCAACCTCCAAGTTACCGCCGCTGCAACCCCGGAGCTTTATGTCACCACAACCGAACCCTTCACCGGTGAGGAAAAACTCTTTGCGGTATTTAACGTAAGCGTCGATTACAAACTAATAGGTTCAACAAATATTGAACAATTCATTCCCGCCGCTGCAACCACATACGGTGTATTCCAAAATATCGGTAGCTGGGAAATACCTGCTGGTCAGGATCCTTACAAAACCTATGTAAGTGGTGAAGGCTTTATAGATAGTAACATCACAGCAGGAAGCGGTTTATCCTACAACTTAGTAGATTCCTGGGTAACGTTATCAGGTCAGGTTGCTGTTCCTCTTGATAGCACAACTATGCAACCTGAGATAAATACCACAACCGCCCCCTTGAACTTCTTCACGAGAATAAGCAGCCCATTCATTGATAGATTTACGGAAGCCTTTGACATCACAACCGATGTTCTCAACCTCTTTAAGGAACTTCCGATATATTCAAATTGAATTTAAGCTAAAAAAGCGCCCCATCTGGGGCGCTTTTTCTTTGGCGGAAAAACTACCGAAGCTCCTTCAATCTCTCATCCACAGCATCCAACAACTGTTTAACATCTGTGGCCTCAGGAGTTAATTCCGAAAGCTTCAGGAGATAATCTCTCTCGGTTCCCAGATACTGAAGTTTCAACCTATTATCCAGTGGAAGATTGCATGCATTTTCATAGGCGTCAACGAGTAACTCAAGCGCGGATTTCCTCAGATCTTCAGATACACTTTCGTCTTCCACGATTTTTTCAACAAGCCTTCCTTCCAATCCCTTAATCAGGTAACCGAGAAGCGTCTCCGTAGCATTTTCACCAAGGTATTGTTTGTATGCATTTATGTAGCTCGAAAATATATCAGAATCCGCCAGAACAGGCTGAACCTGATTTTTGTAAAAATTCTCCGTGTACAGATAAACGGCTTTAGGATTATCGGAATCGAAACGATAAAGATATTCTAGAAGTTTTTCTGAATCAGGAGCTTTGTCGTAAAGATACCATGCCACTTTTTTAGCCTTATTCATGATTTCCCGCATGTAATTCCTGATTTCCTCTAACCTGAGGTGCACATTTTCAATCGAATCGACTCCAAGGATTTCAGCGTAATCCAGGAGCTGTTTAACGTTTTCGTTTTCCGCAGCTTTATCCTTTAATTCGGAAAAATGCTCAACACCCTTTTCCTCTTCCGGCAATCTCTCACAAATTCCTATTATCGTTTTGAAAGCTTCTTCACGAGATTCATATTGTTTGAGCTCATCGTCCGCCATTTGTATATAAAACGCGGCGATAATCCCGGGAACCCCTGCTTTCAATTCGTTGTTTTCATCGAACAGTGAATTAACGATGCGGTTATAGAACTTCCCAGGATCGGTCAGATTCGCCAGTTCGCCAAAGGTTTTCAGATCTTCTTCGTAAATGATATAGTGTATCTTTTTATCCTGTCTATACTTTGTTATCCAGCCAAGAAAGGCCTCATTCTCAAACCGACTCATTATGTCCTCATAAGCCTTGCTATTCTTCAGATCTTCATATGAGTCAAAAGTGGTCTTGCTGTTCACTTTTATAAGATGATAACCGTAATCGGTTTTCACCGGCCCTACAATCTCACCGGGAGTGGCAGCGAAGGCTGCCTCTTCAAATTCTAAAATCACGGTACCATGTTTCAACTCTCCAATATTTCCTCCCTGCTGGGCTGAGTATTGGTCCAGAGAATACCTTTTGGCTGCTTCTTCAAAAGAAAGCTCCCCTAAAAGTATCTTTTCTTTCAGCTCCATCGCGCTTGCTTCAGTTGAAACAAGTATATGAGCTGCGTTAACACTTTCGTATTCATTCTTAATGTCAGTCTTATTTTTTTCAAAATATTCCGTTGCACTCGCATCATAATCCGGAACGATTGCATTGAAGACATTCTGGCTAAGGGTTCTCACAAACACAATATCCTCAACGACCTTTCTAAAGTTTTCTATAGAACCGTAATACATCTCAAGCTGTGCTCTGGTTGTCTCATCCGAGATGTATCTTGAAACAAGCTCATCTGTGATCTGTTGAACCTGAGCCTCATCTGGAAATACATCCTGCTCCATAGCAAAAAAGGCCATAACCTTTCTATCAAGCAAAACCTTCAGGACACTATATCCCAGCTGTATCTCGCTTGGCAGCGATTCTTTTCCAAAATACTTGTCGATACTCTGTCCCTGGCTTTCGTAATTCGCCAGAGCCCCTTGAAGAGCACTTTCGTACTCATCGTATCCAACCTGGAAAGCATGAACCCCTGTAATTGTTCCATCAACAGTAAGTTCGGCAATAATGCTGTTGGTAAAACCCAATACCCCTAAAACAAATACAACCAAAATAATCAGGAATTTCTTCACAAAACCACATCCTTCCGTTATAAATAACCTACATACAATACTATCATGATTGGAAGCAACAAATTCCCTACTTTTTCCCTGTTACATAATATGCCTCTACATCCTGAATCACTATTAGCCCATCAAATGGTAGTTCTCTTACCCTGGATGCCAGAAAATTTATCCTCTCTTCCACATCAATTACTTCCACTACAATTGGAAGATCTTCAGAAAGGGTAAAAAAATCGTTCCTGTGTATATGTCTTTTTTCACCGAATCCCATAATACCTTTTATCACCGTTGCCCCTTTTATTCCGTTGTTGTAGCAAATTTCAAGGATGTGTTCGTACATTTCCTTGTGCTGGTACCTATCCTTTTCGCCAAGATATACGCTCATCTTCTTCATTTTCATCATCTACCCCTCCCCAAAATGAACCCGAAGTATGCAGCCATTACACTGAGTGAAATTGTAAGTAGAAAATACAACGCCCCTCTAAAGGAAGACTTTGATATGAGAGTGATGAACTCATATGAAAAGGTCGAAAAAGTCGTAAAAGCCCCCAGAAAACCGGTTCCGACAAGATAAATATATCGGGGATCTATACTAACCCTTTGTGCAGATGAAATCATGAGAAAAGCAAGCAAAAAAGAGCCAATAACATTCACCAGTACTGTTCCCCACGGTATCAATCCAATCGGTGCAAGGGAGTTAACCACTTTAGAAAGAAGATATCTGCTTATCGCTCCCGCTGCTCCACCCGCACCTATCAAAATAAACTTCGACATAGCCACAACACCTCACTTTTCATACCAATTCAGAACCTGCTTCTTACACTGAAATATATGATAATCCTTTTCTTTCTATTCTACCAAGCTATAAAGAATATTTTTAGGGAACTAACACTTAATACAAACGACAGAGTCGATTGGTAAAGTTATTAGCAAAAGGAATTAGAAATCAAAAACCCGCATTGAAGATTGCAAACACCTAAAACTCGATAAAATAGCGATGAATGCACAAGGAGCATATTGTTAGAATGACAATAGGTTGAAGTTAACACTCCATTACTCAGTATAGGCTATCTGTTCACCCCCTTGTTAGATATCATAGCTCTTGTGATATAATTTCCCTGTAAGAAGTTCAGAATAGGAGGTGAAGGAACATGAAGAAAGGCCTTTTATTGGTTTTACTTTCCCTTATCATTGCCAGTTTTTCTTTCGCTAATATCCTGGTGGGTGGTGGTCTTGTACTTCATGCCACCAAGCTCGAAACAGGAAAAGTATCTCTACCCGGGGGCAGTTTGAGCATTCAGATACCGCTTGCTGAGAATTACGGTTTTATTCTCAACGGCGAAATTGCAATGCGTGCACTAAATAACAAAGCAGCATTCGGAAGCGTTGATCTGTACTATACGATTACCGAAATTCCCGGAGGTATTGCCATCAATGCTCTCGGTGTTCTTGGAATTCTAGTTGACACGGTTGACGGAGAGCCCGATATCCCTGGCGTTGGAGATTTGCATGTAGCTCCTGGTGTTGGAATGCAAATCATAGCTCCTGTAATGAACGATCTCTACCTATCGGGATTCTTCAGATTCATGTGGGTTAAAGACTATCCAGCAAACCTGTATATTGGACAGGGATTGCCTGAGTATTTTACCAGTGGTCTGCAGGTCATCTGGACATTCTAGGTATTGTGAAATTCAAAGGATTTATTTTCCTGGTATTATTGCTTGTTATAGCGACTGCTGCGTTTTCCATTGAAGGGTACGATAAGTATTTGCATTTTTCGGTAAGTTTCACCGCCTACGGCATATCCAGGTATTTTTTTGGAGAAGTAGGCGGTTTTCTTTTTACAACACTGCTCGGGGTAGGAAAAGAAGCTTACGACTTCATTTCAGGAAGAGGCTGCGCTGAGTTCGGGGATCTAATCGCTGATTTTACGGGAACATATTTTGGGCACTATTATTGCTCTTTTCTGAGTTTTCGACCTATCCTGATCTTCTATTTATCGTTGTAAACCATACGACGCAGATCTACCGAAGGCTAATTTGTCGGAGTTTCCTTTTTTTAGCAGCCTCAAGGATTTTTCTCACCTTTTCAACATTTTCATTCGATTCACCTTTAAGGGTTTTCCCCTTTTCCAGTTTCATGAGAATTCTGTCCAGTTCCTCATAGCTCATACCAAACATAAATTCATCTGTAATGCCGGGAACCAAATCCGGCGAAGGTGCTTTTCTCCGAATTCTTTCAGGAACACCCAGAAGTTCGGCCAGTTGATAGACCTGTGTTTTGTAGAGATGCATTATCGGCTCTACATCCACCGCGTCATCTCCCCACTTAACGTAAAATCCGGTGGCTTCTTCTGTTTTGTTGGTAGTGCCAACAACGACGTAGTTTCGCCTCTCAGCTTCAAGGTATAACATACACATTCTCGCACGATGCTTGACTCTGTAATAAGCCAGCCCTTTCAAAAATTCTGCATTACCTTTACTTTCAAGATCATCAATAAAAGGGTTGTCGGAATACGAAAGCTCTCTCATTTTCTTCCTCACATAATTTTCCTGAAGCTTTCTGGGGATGAACATTGCAGCGGGCTCAAGTTTATAAACACCCATAACCCTGAGTAACTTCGTGATGGGTTTGATCGCATAATCTATTCCAAGATATTTACAAACAAGTGTTGCATCGCTCACTGTCTCCGGTGATGAATCTCTTTCTGGCAAAATCAGGCCATAAACCCTATCGCGCCCAAGGGCTTCAACACAGAGTTTACCGACAACGGCTGAATCTATCCCGCCGCTAATACCAACAACAGCTCCTTGAAATTCATACTCATAAACCGTCTTCTCGATGAATTCCATGATTTCTTCTTTCATGTTCTCAACACCACCGACCTAAAAAGGGGGCTGGTTTAGCCCCCTTTTTCGTTATTTGCCTGAAAGAATATTCTCTATCTCATTCATCACATCATCGGTTAATTTGCTTTTCACCTCAAGAGCTGCCATATTCTCATGCAACTGGTTCACACTGCTGACTCCCAGTATTACACTGCTGACATGAGGATTCTTTAAACACCAGGCTAAAGCCAGTTGAGACAATTTAGCATCAAGTGACTTTGCAATCTTTTCCAGTTTTCGAACCTTTGAAAGTGTCTCATCACTGAGTAGTCCCTTCTCTTCAAGACTCTTTCTCAACCAGGAAAACCTCGCCAATCTACTCCCTTCGGGGATACCATTGTTATATTTTCCGGTTAATACCCCCGATGCAAGGGGACTCCACGTTGTCAAACCAATGCCGTATTTCTCGTAAATAGGCGCGTATTCTTTCTCAACCTTTTCCCTAACGAGCATATTATACTGCGGCTGCTCTACAATCGGAGGAATGCAGTTGAGCTCTTTACAGACCTTATGAGCTGCTTCAAGCTCTTCGTAACTCCATTCGGACGTTCCCCAGTAAAGAGTAAGGCCGTTTCTTACAAGATAATCCATTGCGAGAACGGTTTCTTCGATAGGGGTTTCTGGATCTGGTCTATGGCAATATAAAATATCTACATAATCCAGCTGAAGTCGTTTCAAAGATCCCCAGGTTCCTTCCAGCAGGTGTTTGCGGGACAACCCTTTCTTATTCGGTCCTTCCCCACCCCAAAAAATCTTCGTCGAAACCACTATGTCCTCTCTTCTGAACTCTTTCAAAACTTCTCCAAGCATTGATTCTGCCATGCCATTGGCATACACCTCAGCCGTGTCAAAGAAGTTAATTCCATTTTTAAAAGCTTCCCTTACGCACTCTTTAGCTCCACGAATGTCAAGCTGGTTTCCAAAGGTCAACCAAGAACCAAGAGAAAGTTCACTGATTCTAATTCCCCATTTTCCAACCTTTCTATATTCCATGCTTTCTCCTCCTTTTGGTATTTGCCTCTCATATATTATTATACGTTAAGTAGAATAAAAATCAAAAGAGTACTTTTACAGAAGATTCACCTCGGTCTCCGGCAAGCTTCAGCAGATTTTCAAATTCCCAGACATTTCAGGATGATACCGCCGATCATGGCAATCAAAACGCTGGCAAGCGTACCTATCAGATAATATTCAGCAAAATCTTTCTCAGCGAAGTTCTTGAATCTGGCAAGGGATTTCGCAGCAATAACGAAAGCAATCGAAGCCACATTCCCTGTTATATAAAAAGTCAAAACAATGGCCCTTTCAAATATCCCTATAACCTTCCCGGTTTTTACGTTCTTCAAAACAGATGATGACCCCGCGATCCTTTCAAGAGAGCCATCTTCTTTCCTGTATATAAAATTGATAAGCTTCCTCATTAAAACCGCGCCGCCAAAAAGAACATATATGTAGATTATAGCTACCAAAAGAATCTTTTCAACAGGCAGCTGCGATAGCTCAATACCGGCATATTTTGAAATTGAGCTCATAGTTTTACTAAAAGTTTCGTTAAGCTCGAAGGTAAATATAGGGAGAAAAAACACGATTACAACCAGATGCATAATCTGATCTATGAAAAACAAAAAAAGCTCCCTGGCAGGAGATCCTACCTTTTCAAAAAGCGCCTTAAAAAGATCAAGGGTTATATGTATAATCGATAACCAGAGGGCATACCAGAAAACCACTTTGAAATCATACGCCAGCAACAATATGAAAAGCGTTACGAATACAGCAAGCCAATGAACAAAGAGCGCTTTTACGCACATTCTGCGCTTTTCATCCGCAATGTTATCGGATTGAAAGATGAAGTCAGCCATAACATGACCCAGAATCGATAGCAATAACGGTATCAAACCATCGAACCTCCGATCTTCTACCTGCCCGGGTTGATACGTACGATTTCAACTATTTTTAATTGAATTTATGTTTTTCAACCCCAAACCATTGAAATCATCGCCGGTTATCTAGAAAAACGCTGAGAAGGAAAGCTATATTCTGTTCAACTTTACGCACAACTTTCCATTTTGCGCTTTTGCAGCGTTGCTGAACGTTCTGAATGGATACTCCCAGAAGTGAAGCGGCTTTTTCATACGTCCCCTGCTGTTCGTATATATGGACAGCTTCCCATTGCTTTTCGGTCCAGTCATCCACAATTGTATCAAGAAGCAAAAATATCGTGTTCAGCGATGTATCCAGGGTTTCTATACCACTCTTAACAAAAGTTCGACTGATCTTCAAGCTCTTGGCTTCTTCAAGGGCAGCCCTTGCGTTGAAAAAAGCTTCACCACTAAGTTCCCACGAAGAACGCGCCCTGTTTAAACCCGTTGTATCTATTTCACCAATTCCAACCCCGATCCGCAATTCAAGAGGCCTGACGATATACCTCAATCGGCGGACGACAGCAGGCAGTTCATCAAAAGACCCCAGGACCGCCTGCAACTCATCTCCCCTTGAAACTGTAAACGGCATTATTGCCGATGACACCTTTAATTTTTTTAGCTTCCCGGAAAGCTCTTTCATATATTTTTTCTGTTTCCTTGATTCCACAATATCCGCAGTGATAACAATGTAAAGACCCATAATCACTTCCTCAAAAAGGGATTTTCAAAATCTTCTGCCAATACACAAATGATTCTATCATATTGTCTGATTTATCCCGCTATCACACACCGCACAGAATCCCATCGAGAAACTCGCGAATCTTTTCTGAAGAGGAATCAAAGAACTCTTTGGGGGAAGTATCGATAACAATCTGACCATCTTCCATAAAGACAATGCGGTTGGCTATACCTTTAGCAAAGGCTATTTCATGAGTAACAACAACCATGGTGATCCCTCTTGTAGAAAGTTCCTTTATCACGCCCATTACCTCTCCTACAAGAGAAGGGTCGAGAGCGGAAGTAGGTTCGTCGAAAAGAATCAGATCAGGTTCCATGGCGAGGGCCCGGGCAATTCCCACTCTTTGTTTCTGACCGCCTGACAGCTGTGATGGATAACTTCCCAGTTTATCCGAAAGGTGCACATCGGAGAGCTTCCTGGCGGCGATCTCTCTGGCTTCAGACCATTTCATTCCCTTGACCTTCACCAGACCCAGAGCAACATTATCAAGAGCAGTTAGATGGCTTATCAGGTTGAAATTCTGAAAAACAAAACCTATTCGTGACCGAACATAACGAATAACCTTTTTCTTTCTACTTACTTTTTGCCCACGGAAAAATATATCTCCGGACTCCGGTTCAATAAGCAAATTCATAGTCCGAAGTAACGTTGTTTTACCTGCTCCTGATTTACCGAGTATAGCTACAACATCACCTTGATGTATATCGATTGATACATTTTTTAATACCTGAAAAGAACCAAAGAACTGTGAGATATTCTTGACACTTAAAACAAGAGAATTCATGGTATAGCCAACCTCCTTTCTAAATACCTCCCGACCAAGGAAAGAAGGGAGGTTATGGCTAAGTAAAATCCTGCCAGCACTAGATACGCTTCAAGGCTTGCAAGTGTTTGAGTACCTACCTGCCTTGCTCTCATAGTCAAATCACCAAGTGCAATTACTGAGACGAGAGAACTATCCTTTACAAGACTCACCATCTGTCCGACAAGAGGTGGAATGGAAATCCTTAAAGCCCTTGGAAAAATAATCGATCCCATGATCTGATATTTATACATTCCCAATGCTTCACCAGCTTCAATTTCGCCACGAGGGACGGCTTCTATTCCTGCACGGAATATTTCACCTACATAAGCACCTTCAAAAAGTGCTAGGGAAATCACTCCCGCCCAAAAACGGTTTATTGCTACCACAGAACCAATTCCGTAGTAGATCAGGAGAATGATTACAAGAAGAGGCATATTTCGGAAAAACCAAACATAAATCATACCGAGCTCTTCCAGAACTAAAATCCTGGAAGTTCTAAAAAGTGCTATTATAAAACCCACCAAGAGTGACAACCCAAGCGCTGTAACACTCAACCGGAGTGTTGTCATCAATCCATCAAAAAAGAGTCGGCGATACTTCAGTATCACCGACCAATTAAAGGGATACACCTTCGAAAGGGAGGCGTAAATAGAAAAGAATATCAAAGTTACCGTGATCACTAAAAGCACTCTGGACATGAACTTCAGCATCTTTTCACCTCATACTTACAATTCTGGTTCATATTCAACAAACCACTTTTCTTCCAGGAGTTCCATGAATCCTGATGATTTAAGTCCTTCGATAAAATTGTTGATCCAATTTAATGTTTCAGGATCATTTTTTCTAATCGCAACCCCAAGTTCTTCACTGGTCAAGAATCCATCAGCTACACTCAGACGATCGTATTTTTTCGCCACGTACTGTGCGTATATAGAATCCACGACCGTGAAGTCAGCCCTACCCGAAGCAACCTGAAAAGCTGCTTCATCCATGGAGTCAAAGGTTAAAATTTTTGCTCTGGGGAACAACCTCCTTGCCGCTTCATCTCCTGTAGTTCCTAGCTGCACTGCAATTCTTACAGAGGGATTATTCAGCTCTTCCAGAGAAGGAACTGAACTAATTTTCCTGTTGTTGTAGACAAGAACCTGACCAATCTTAAGGTAAGGCTCGCTGAAATCAACTTTTTTAGCCCGCTCATCTGTTATTGTCATCCCGGACCAGATGATGTCGAATTTTTCAGACAGCAACGCAGGAATAATGCCATCCCAGTTCACAACCACGAATTCGAGTCTAACACCAAGAAGTGTTGCCATAATCTTGAGAACGTCAACTTCAAGTCCTATACGGTTACCGTACATGTCGGTTCCATACAAGGGCATATACCCGGCGTCCTGACCTACTCTCAACACACCTCGTTCTTTGATTTCATCGATCAAGCTTCCGAACGTCAAGCTCACCAAAAGAATACTTACAACGACTACCAAGAAAGTTGTTCTCCTCACCACAAACACCTCCTCTGATATAAAAAAAGCCGGGCGATTTCTCGCCCGGCGTTCCTCCTTTATCTACAGCACGTTCAAACTGTGCTGCCGACGGAAAAACCCGGGCAACACCGTTTGACATGCTTCTTTGAATTTTCTTTTTTCAAACAAACAGGCATCTCTTTGACCATAAATTCTCTCCCCTGCGATTATGAAAAAGTTTTGTTGTATATTACCAGAAGAATCCCTATCAGGTCAAGTAACCGAATTGCTTCAAAAAAAATCTACTCGAAAAGGGAACGTTGCGTCAAAAATAAATCTACTCGAAAAAGAGGGATAATCTTCTCGAATACCAAAGAAGGTAGGCGAGAAGATGAAGAGGTTAGATATGAAAAATGTGGTGGAAGATTATTCAAAAAGGTACAGAAAAGCTCGCAAAAAAGAAAAATCCGAGATTCTAGATGAATTCACCCGAGTTACCAAGTATAATCGTAGTTACGCATCGTTTTTACTACGAGGAGCCTTGAAAAAGCGAAAGACAACCTCACCCAGCAAGAAAAAAGGCCGAAAGAAAAAATATGATCGTAAAGTCTTCGTGAAACTCGTGAAGATATGGGAGATAATGGATTTTCCGTGTGGTAAAAGGCTCGAAGCAGTGATGGACGAAGTAATAGATAATCTTGTTCGTAATGGGCATCTAACATTGACTGAAGAAACAAAGAGGAAGCTTCTTAATATAAGTGCTTCCACTATCGATAGATTGTTAACCAGCGAGAGGAAAAAGATGGAACTCAAAGGACGATCTCATACAAAACCCGGAACTCTTCTGAAAAAGCACATACGAATAAAAACACATTACGAGTGGGACGATACAAGACCAGGCTTTGTTGAGATTGATCTCGTTGGGCATGATGGCGGGAGTGTAAGTGGTGATTTTTGCTACAGCCTCAACATGGTAGATGTAGCAAGTGGTTGGAGTGTAGTGGCACCAATAAGAAACAAAGCGCAAATCTGGACATTAAAAGCTATAATTCAGTTGAGGAAAACGCTTCCTTTCACTTTATTAGGTATTCACTCAGATAACGGATCAGAATTCATTAACAGACACCTATACCGTTATTGTGAAGATGAAGGGCTTCTATTCACCAGAACCCGGAGTTACAACAAGAATGATAATTGTCATGTCGAACAAAAGAACTGGTCTGTTGTAAGAAGAGCCGTTGGATATTACAGATACGATACAGAGGAAGAATTCCAAATACTGAAGGAGTTGTACGCGTCGCTGAATCTGTACAATAATCATTTTCAGCCAAATCAGAAAATCGTTGAGAAAATTAGAAAAGGAAACAAGGTAAGCAAGAAATACGACCGTCCTACTACACCATACGAAAGGATCATGCGATCTCCCTGGGTTGACCAAGATAAAAAAGACAGGCTTCGCAGACAACACGAAGCCCTAGACATTTACAAACTCAAGAGTATAATAACACATTTGCAAGAGCAATTACTGAGCATCCAGATTGACAAATCGAAAGGAGGGATCCTCAACTATGTCCCTCTCAATTTCAAGTAGATTCTATTTTGAGGCATCCAATCTATTTCAAGTAGATTTATTTTTGAGGCATTACGGTAACTTTTCTGTTTCTAAAGCCTTTTACAAAAATTGAAATCCTTGTGACCAGCATTAATTGAGAACAAGAGATGATTCCAATATGGTATAATAGAGGAGAGCTTCTTAAACCCCTTTCATAAATGTCAATGGTTTTACTTTCGTAATACGCTCAAAAACCGTTCATCCAATTCTGGCTCGTTTACATGCCGGGTAAGTTTTTTGTACTTTCAAAAATTCAGGGAGGTGCTGTTATCGTGGGTAATCCAAAATATCTCACCAGAATTGACCAGATTTCTCAACTCGATAAAACTGAAAAAGAAAAGCTAAAAAAGGTTACGGAAAAATTTGTATTCAGGACTAACGAATACTACTTGAATTTAATCAAATGGGACGATCCCAACGATCCCATCAAAAGGATAATCATTCCATCGATGGATGAACTCATCGAATGGGGAGAACTCGACGCTTCCAACGAGCACAAGTATACGGTTGCACCCGGGCTGGAACATAAATACAAAGATACTGCTCTGATGCTCGTTTCACGTGTTTGCGGCGGCATTTGCCGTTTCTGTTTTAGAAAGAGGGTTTTTCTTGCTGGAAATCGGGAAATCATGATTGATGTTGAACCCGGATTGGAATACATAAAAAAACACAAAGAGATTACGAATGTTTTGCTCTCTGGTGGAGATCCGTTGATGCTTTCAACAAGTAAATTGGAAAACATAATAAGCAGGTTGCGAAAAATTGATCACGTTCAGATTATTAGAATTGGAACAAAGATGGTCGCTTTCAACCCTTATAGGATTATCGACGATCCAAAGCTCATAGAACTACTCAAAAAATACAGTACTCCCAAAAAACGTATTTACATAATGACTCAATTCAACCACCCAAGAGAGATAACGGATGTTGCCATCGAAGCAATCAATCTCCTTAAAGAAGCAGGCACAGAACTGGCAAACCAGACTCCGTTGATCCGCGGAATTAATGATAGTCCAGAAACACTCGCTGAACTGTTCAGAAAACTTTCCTTTATAGGGGTTCCACCTTATTATGTTTTCCAATGCCGACCGACAAAAGGTAACAAAGCTTACTCTGTTCCGATCGAAGAAGGGTACGAGATCTTCAGAAAAGCGACCGCAATGGTTTCAGGATTAGCTAAAAGAGCACGTTTTGCAATGTCCCATATGACAGGAAAAATTGAAGTTGTTGGTCTTGATGACGAACATATTTATATGAAATACCATAGGGCGGCTAAACCCGAAAACTACAACAAATTCCTGATACTGAAAAGAAATCCTGAAGCATACTGGCTTGATGATTACGAAGAGACTCTTTCTCTGATCACTGTCTAATTCACCCTCAAAAAAAACAGAACAAAAGCTGTGGCGTATCCACGGCTTTTGTTCTCTATATCACCTTTTTAAGCCATTTTTTAGAACTTATAACAAAAGCAGCTGCAATTGCGATAGAAATGTTACTGATCAGCATTGCATACCAGATTCCAAGAGTTCCCATTGACAACCCAAATAAGTATATTAGAGGTAGGCGTATACCCCAAAGCCTGACGATATTCAAAATCATAGAAGCGACCGTATAACCGGAACCCCTCAAAGCAGCATCGAATATATTGAAAGTGGCATAAAATGGAATTGAAAGAGACACGATCCGAAAATACCGGAATCCCTCAACCAGTACATCCGGTTCATTTATAAAGAACGCGGTTACTTCTTTGCCAAAGAAAAAAGTTCCAGTACACATAGCACCCACAATAACCATATTTATTCCCGCAGATTTCCATACAACCCTGTAAGCATCGTCATTTCTTTCTGCCCCGAGGTACTGACCAACCATAGCTGATGTTGCCTGTGCAAGGCCGAAAGAAAACATTGTCGCAATAGAAGTAACCCTATTACCAACACCCACTGCAGCAGTGGCAACAGGCCCAAATCTGGATATTATTGCCATTATTATTAAAAAGGCAAAAGCGGTAACTGATTGCCCCAACGATGATGGAAACCCAATTGAAAATATTTTCTTGATCATATAAACATCTGGCACCATATCGTGAAACGTCAGTTTTATTCCCCGTCTACCACTAAAAAGTATGTACAGCGCGAAAATGACAACCACTCCACGGGATATAACTGTTGCCAGTGCAGCTCCAAATACTTCAAACCGAGGAAAACCGATACCGAAAATCATCAGAGGGTCTAGCACGGCGTTGAAAAGAACCGACAGACCCGTTAATATCATTGGGGTAACTGTATCACCCCAACCGGAAAACAGGGACGCAATAGCAAAAGTTCCAAAGGTTAATGGGGCACCAAAGAATATGGTTTGCATATAGATCCTGGTGCTGTCAAACATCTCCGGTGGAATCCTCATGAGCTTCAAAATACCACCACTGAATATTCCACCAATAATCCCAATAACTGTCGCAAATATTGTACTTATCAATATGATCTGTCCTGCAGCTTTTGACGCTTTCTTGAAATCCCCCGCCCCAACATACTGGGATACCATCGCAAGTCCGGCAACCCCGAGACCACTCCCAAGAGAAATCAAAAGAAATATGGCAGGCCACGCTATCGTTGGAGCTGAAATGGCTATCTTTCCCAACTTTCCCAGCCAGAAAGCATCTATGACGTTGTACAGCGTCTGGAACAGCATAGAAAGGATGGTAGGCCACGCAAGTTTAAACAATGCCGGTGTCATCTGCTCATTCAATATATAAACTCTCTGCACTGATACTTACCCCCAAAAAGTTAGCAATCAGAAGCAATTATACATGATTTTTCCGCACCATACTCAAAAAAAGCCCGGAGCTTAAATAGCCCCGGGGAAACTCAATCGCACTTACTTAACTTATCTGTTGGTACCCGGTGTGAACACCACCTGTTCAGGTTGTGGATTCTGATCGTAACCGTCAGCCGGTATTTCACTGGCAGAAGCCTCGACAATTCCACCAAGTGTTGCAATGGATATTACATGCCTCGTCACGAGCCAGTTACTGATCGACTTCATCTCGACCGTGGTTGGGAACTCATCGTCAAGCAGGACCGTGCTCTTCGTGTTCCCGATACCGGAGATTTCGAGAATCGTTTCGTTCTCCTTGAGCAGGATCTTAGGAGAAGCAAAGTTTTCATTGTAGGTTTCGACAAAAACGGAATCTGTTTCTACACCTTCAAAGGTCAGTTTTAGTGTCTTACTAAATTCGATACCTGTACTGGCATCTGGAACGATTGGTGACCATTTCTTGTTCCACTCATCGGCGTACTTCAGGTATTCCTCACTGACCTTTTCATGTTTCCATATGTGGATGAGCCATGCCCTGGTTATCGTGATGTCGGTACCCGTGGCGTTATAGAAGATTACAGGCTCATTGTAGAATTCGTAGTAATTTTCCGGACCACCCGTTACAACCCCATTTGCAAGAAGCTCTTTGTATTCCTCGCTGATCAAAGCCATAAGCAGCGTTGTCTTAATAGAGGTTTCAAGAGCGGCGTCTTTCGGCTCGGAAACCACTTCAGTACTCAAGTAATTCCCTTCAAAGTCCTTGTAGTTGAGGTTTGCTGGAATTGCGAGCAGAGCCAGTTGTTTGGCTGTATCGGCGACTGGTCCGGCATAGAGATTACCGTTTTCATCAACAACATACTTTATACTTGCTTCTCCGAGATCGACAATTGGAATATTTCCATCAATATCAGTCAGAGCTTCTAGCTTTTCTTTCACTGCGCTTTCCCAAACTACATAACCACTTTCGGTTTTTACAGCTCCATTGTTTACTAGTGTTTCAACGTTGAAGTCAGCAAACTCTTTAAGTTTCACTATATAGAGGGAATCGCTCAAAATGTCAAGAACTTCACGAGGTATTACTACAGGCTGGAGATTTCCAGTTCTGGCACTATTGAGTGCAAATGTTGGCCACTGGCCGTTAGCGATGCCACCATTATCATCGCTAAGTGCGTACATATATCTATCGTGGGATCCAATGTACACTGTTCCATCATCAGTTACCAGCGGGCTTGCCCAGATCCAGCCATCTGTTATAAGCCTCCATTTAATGCTTCCATCGGATTTCAGAGAGTAAAGGCCTCCATCCATGGAACCAAAGA